>CAZCEW010000009.1:0-41561 GCA_964497775.1 uncultured Rhodobacterales bacterium | reverse complement strand
AACATCGCGCCGTCGATGATCGCTTGACGGTCAATCGCGTGGGTCACGGCTTGGCGCACCAGCTTATTGTCAAACGGCGGCAGCTTGTTGTTGATCGCCAGAATGGTCTCGCCTTCGGTATTGCCCGACAGCACGGTAAAGCGCGGATCGGCGTCAAACTGCGCGAGGTTTTCAGGTGCGGGGTAGACGTAGAACGCGTCGATATCTTCGGCCATCATCGCGGCGAAAGCGGCTGTGGGCTCGGAGATGAATTTGAACGTGGCGCTTTCTAGTGCGACCGCATCGCCCCAGTAGTCATCGTTGCGGGTAAGCTTGATATTGTCGCCTTGGGCCCAATTTTCGAACCGGAACGCGCCGGTGCCCACGGGGTTGGATTTGATGTTCTCGATGCTTTCAGGTGCGACGATCACCGCGTCGCCCCATGCCATGTTGAACAGGAAACTGCCTTGTGGCGCGGTGAGCGTGACTTTGACGGTTTGCGCGTCCACAGCCTCCACCGATGCGATATTGGCGAACAGCGCTTTCTGCGCGTTCACGCTGTCTTCCGCGCGGGCGCGGTCGAGCGAGAAGACGACATCGGAGGCATCAAGATCGGTGCCGTCATGGAATTTAACGCCGGAGCGCAGCGTGAACGTGTAGACCGTGCCGTCGTCCGAGATGTCCCAAGCTTCCGCCAGACCCGCACCCACAGAGCCGTCAGGACCAAAGCGCGTCAGGCCCTCAAAGACGTTGGAGTAGACAACTTGGTCAATCGCGCCTGCGGCGGCGGAGGTCGGATCAAGATGCGGTGGCTCTAGCTGCACGCCGATGGTGACGGTGGTGCCCGCAGCAAAGGCCAGCGAAGTGCTGGCGAGGAATGCGGCGGTGGCAATTCCGGATTTCAAAGTCAGTGTCATATCAGACGTCCCCCTTTTAGGTCGTGGTCAATTTGGTTTGAGCAGGTCGATCAGCACCTGCCCCATCACTTTGGCTGAATCGATCATATCATCGACGCCGACATATTCATCGGGTTTATGTGCGAGCTCTAGAAGTCCGGGCCCATAGGCGATGCAGTTTTTCAACTTGCCGATGCGGTCGATATGTTTCTGGTCGTAAGTTCCGGGCGAGACGACATATTCAGGCGCTTTACCCAAGACGGTTTGAATGGCCTTGGCCGTGCTGGTCACGACGGGGGCGTCTTTTTGGGTCATGGTGGGGGCGACGGACCACATCTCGCGCAGCTCGTAGCTGAAATTCTCGCGCTCGGATTTGACCTTTTCGAGAAGGTCGTGAACCTCGCCGCGCACGTCGTCTTCTGTTTCCTCGATCAGATAGCGGCGGTCGATGATCATGCGGGCGCGATCAGGCACGCAGGCGGATGGCAGGCCGGTGAAGCCCTCTTCAGGCTCGGCCTGGCCGCCATGAAAGGAGTTGATGTTCATCGTCGATTGCTTGGCGCCTTCGGGCACAACCGGCATGGCGGTGTGTTTGCCCGCGAGCTTGGGAAAAAGGCTCGTCTCCATCTCCGACAGCACCGCCCCCATATGGCGCACGGCGCAATCGCCTAGAAACGGCATCGAGCCGTGGGCGATTTCTCCGTGGGTTTCCAGCTCTGCCCACCAGACGCCGCGATGGCCGAGGCAGATGCGGTCTTTTTGCAAAGGCTCGGGGATGATGACGTGATCGACATGGTCGTAGTGGCCATGTTCGGCCAGATAAGCGACGCCGCCATAGCCGCCGGTTTCCTCGTCCGCAGTGCCGGAGATTTCTATGCTTCCGGCGTAGTCGGGGCAGACCTCAAGGAATGCTTCCACCGCGATGATCGAAGCCGCCAGCCCGCCTTTCATGTCGCATGTGCCGCGCCCGTAAATCCTGCCATCTTCCAGCTCGGCGCCGAACGGGTCTTTCGTCCAGCCTTGGCCGACTTCGACCACGTCCGTATGGCTGTTGAAATGCACGCAATCGCCTTTGCGGGGGCCGTCTTTGCGCGCGACGACATTCCAGCGGGGATATTTCTTGCTGTCACCCGGCGTGCCTTCGCCGCGGATCATCTGTATCTCGAAACCACGCTCGCCCAAGCGTTCGGCCAGATAGCCGCAGATTTCGCGGTAGTTCTCGCCCGGCGGATTGAGTGTCGGGATGCGCACGAGGTCTTGGGTCAGCGCAATCAGATCGTCGCGCTTGGCGTCGATGCGGTCTGAGAGCGTGGCCAAGGCGTCCTTCATGATCGGGTCCCGTTACACAAATGAGGCGTTCAGGCTAGAGCGGATGGCGCGGGCTCACAAGCTGCGTTTGGCGCGCGGCCTAGCGACCCATCCAACCGCCATCGACCAGCATGACATGACCGTTCATGTAAGACGCGGCGTCCGAGGCCAGAAACACGACCGGACCTTTGAAGTCATCGGGCGTGCCCCAGCGGCCTGCGGGGATACGCTCGAGAATGGATTTCGAGCGGTCGGGATCGTTGCGCAAGGCTTCGGTGTTGTCGGTATTGATATAGCCCGGTGCGATGGCATTGACGTTGACGCCTTTGGCCGCCCATTCATTGGCGAAAGCCATCGTCAATGTCCCGATTGCGCCCTTAGAGGCCGCGTAGCCCGGCACTGTGATGCCACCTTGATATGTAAGAAGCGAGGCGGTGAAGATGACTTTGCCGGCGCCGCGCGCCACCATCGTGGCACCGATATCGCGGGTGATGATGAACTGCGCGTTGAGGTTCACTTCGATGACCTTGTCCCACATCTCGTCGGGGTGGCTGGCGGCAGGCTCGCGCAGGATGGTGCCTGCATTGTTGATCAGGATGTCGACTTGCGGATGATCTTTTAGCACCTGCGCGGTGAAGGCTTTGACCGCCGCGCGATCTGAGAAATCACACGCGTATCCGGTGAACTTGCGGCCCAAAGCTGTGACTGCATCGCCGACCTCGGAGCCTTTGGGATCAAGCGAGGCACTGACGCCGATAATGTCTGCCCCTGCTTCAGCCAAGGCTTCCGCCATGCCGCGCCCGATGCCGCGTTTGGCGCCAGTCACGAGCGCGGTTTTGCCAGAAAGGTCGAATTTGGAAAGAACGCTCATGTGATAGTCTCCGAGACGCGGATCATGGATTTCATCGCGTTGGGGTTTTGGGTCAATGTGTGGAAGGCTTTCTCGATATCATCCAGCCCTTGGATGTCAGTGATGAATGCATCGCAATCGACGACGCCTTTGGCCAGAAGCGCCATCGCGGTGTCGTAATCGGCGGGGCGGTAGACGCGCGCGCCGAGCAGGTCGAGCTCTCGCCAGAAGAATTGGAACATGTCGATCTCGGGCTTCGTGGCATGAATGGCCACCATCACGATGCGCCCGCGTGTCGAGGCGGCAGCGGTCATCAGATCAACGCCGGGTTGCGAGCCGGAAACCTCGAAGACGACATCTGCGCCTTTGCCGTCGGTTGCGTCGTGCACGGCTTTGGCGACGTCGCCGTCTTTCGGGTTCAGCGTCTTGAAGCCGATCTTCTCGGCAAAGGCCAAGCGGTTCTCGTTGATCTCGGAGATTGTCACATTGGCGCCTGCCTCGCGTGCGACCATCGCAACCAGCATCCCGATGGGGCCGCCGCCGATAACAAGCACGTCTTCGCCCTTTTGCAAATTGGCGCGATCAACATCGTGACACGCCACGGCCAGAGGTTCGATCAAAGCCGCATGGCTGAGGTCCAGATCATCTGGCAGCACATGGATCGTATGCGCGGGCACGTTCCATTTTTGCTGAAACGCGCCGTCGCTGTCGATGCCGATGAATTTCAGGTTATGGCAGATATGTTCGTGCCCTGCATTGCACGCCGGACAGTCGCCGCAGTGATCAAGCGGGCGCACGACGATGTGCTGGCCCGCTTTGAGCCCTTCGACACCCTCGCCCACCGCAGCAATCACGCCTGACATCTCGTGGCCGATGGTGCGCTCGAAACCTACGCGCGCGTCCATATGGCCGAGATAGATGTGCAGATCCGTGCCGCAAATTCCGCAATAGGCCACATCGATCTGGACTTGGCCGGGGCCGGGTTCAGCGATGGTTGCGGGCTCGACAGAAAAGCTCTTGTCGCCCCGATAAATTGCGGCCTGATGGGTCATGCGGTGGTCCTTCAAGATAGGCGCTTAGATGCGCGGCTCGAAAACCATAGCAATGCCAGCGGCTGGCGTGAAGATGTCAAATAGGGGCTTAGGCGGAGCTGCGGTCGTGCATCTTGCGTTCACGCATATCTTTGAGCACAAAGCTGCGCACCGCTGTCGCCAAACCGGATTCCATTGTGCGCTGATCGCGAATTTGATGGACCAGCTTAGAGACCGATTGCTCGCGCTCTTTGGCGATTGTGACCAAGGCCTCCCAGAAATCAGTTTCCAGCGAGATCGAAGTGCTTTGCCCTTCGAGGTGAATTGTACGTTTCTTCGGACGTGAATAGTCAACCATTCGTCAGCCTCCCCAATTCGAGTTGGCCTGCAGTATCGGCGAGACGACGCGCTACATCAGCGGGAAATCTATGCCAAAATTCCCAAAATTGGGGTATTTCCGTAAGATATTAGTTTTTAAGGGTTTTTGAGGCTGTTTTCGCCGCATCGCGCATCGCGTCCGAAAATGACGTAACGTCGATATGGGTGGCGATGAAACTTGCCCCGGCGTCAACGCACTGCCTTTGAAACGCGGGATCAAGGGTCAAAACTCCGGCCGCTTTGTCGGAGGCTGCGATTTTGCGCAAGGCGGTGAGAACCGCGTCGTTCACCTCTGGCGCGCCGAGTTGTCCGAGATGGCCCATATCAGCGGCCAGATCGGAGGGTCCGAGGAAAACGCCGTCTAGCCCGTCGACCGCCAAGATATCATCCAGCGCTGCGAGCCCCTTTTGGTTCTCGACCTGCACAACGAGGCAGATCTCGTCTCGCGCCGTTGTAAGATAGTCGGGGATTTTGCCGAAATCCGAGGCGCGGGCCAAAGCAGCGCCAACACCGCGGACGCCTTCGGGCGGGTAGGTGATGGCGTCGACCAGGGCGCGGGCTTGATCCGCATCTTCGATCATCGGCACGATCAAGCTTTGCGCGCCCGCGTCGAGCAATTGTTTGATCATCCAAGTCTCGCCCGCGACAGGGCGCACGACCGCATGGCTGGGGCGCGCTTCGATCACTTGCAGTTGCGCCACGGTGGAGCGCAGATCATTGGGCGCGTGTTCGCCATCGACCAAGACCCAATCAAAACCCGCGCCTGCGCTGATCTCGGCGATATAGCGATCGGCCAGACCGAGCCAGCAGCCGATTTGCAGCTCACCGGATTTCAGTGCTTGTTTGAAAAGGTTCTTTGGGGCGGGCATCTGGGTGGCTCCTTCTTGGATCGGGCATTTACGGGGCGCGCTAGTTTAGCTGCGCCCAGACCTCTTGGATAACGGTATGGGCCATCATGACATCGTCGCGCGTGGTGTCGAATTGGCCGACTTGTATGCGGATCATTCTGCGCCCCTCAAACATGCCTTGGGTAAGATAAATGCGCCCGTCATCATTGATCGCGTCGACGAGATTTTGCTGCATCGTGTCATCGCCCGGCGCGCGGAAGGAAAACAGGCTGAGGATCGGTTCTGTGGTGATCTCGAAGCCGTCGAGCGCGCGGATCGCCTCGCAGAGCTCGCCTGCCCAAGTGATATGGTTGCGGATGCGGATGCGCAGGTTTTCCAACCCATAAGAACGCAGAAGGAACCAGATCTTGAGCGCGCGGAAGCGGCGGCCAAGAGGAATAGTCCATTCGGAATAGTTTGTGACCTCTGCGCCAGTGGTCTTGAGATATTCTGGCTCAATCTTGAGCGTGTTGAGTTGAGGCGTGGCGTCGCGCAAGAATTGGATGGAGCAGTCAAACTGCGCGCCCAGCCATTTATGCGGATTGAAGACGATGCTGTCGAAGCCATCGGCGCCTTGCCAGAGCTCTGCGCGGATCTCGGGGCAGATCATCGCAGAGCCCGCCCATGCCGCGTCGAGATGGGTATAGAGGTTATGGGCTTTCGCGATCTCGATGATCGGGGGGAGGTCATCGCACGCCCCGACCCCAGTGCCGCCTGTGATTGCGACGATCCCTGCCGGGGTGTGGCCTGCGGCCAGATCGGAAGTGATGGCGTCTTGCAGGGCCGTCACATCCATCGCGTGACGGGGCCCATGGGTTTTGATTTTGACCAGATTGGCCTGCCCGATGCCTGCGACCCAAATGGCGCGATCGATCGAGGAATGGACCTGCTCGGAGCAATAGACACGCAAAGCGCCCTTGCCTGCCAACCCGTCTCGATTGCCAGTATATCCGGTCGCGTGTTCGCGCATTGTCAGAACCGCCGAAAGCGTGGCCGATGACGCGCTGTCTTGGATCACGCCGGTGAAGCCTTCCGCTAACCCCAAGGCCTGACGCAACCAGTCGAGCATGACGCCTTCCACTTCGGTCGCTGCCGGAGAGGTCTGCCACAGCATGCATTGCGCCGCGACCGTGTTGACCAGTTGTTCGGCCAGCATCGAGGGCGGTGACGCATTGGCGCAGAAATACGCAAAGAAGCGCGGGTGCTGCCAATGGGTCATGCCCGGCATCACGATGGTCTCGAAATCGGCCATGATCTGGCGCATGTCCTCGGGCGCATCGGGCGGAGCGTCGGGCAATTGCGCGGCAATTTCGCCAAGGGCGGTTTGCGCACGCACGGGTCTGTCGCGCAACGTCTTGTGATACTCCGCGCCCCAGTCAGAGATATGTTTGCCCCAATCGGCGAATTCATCCCAATCCATTTGGCCCCCAAAACTCAATGGTTGAGCATTAAGCCCGCCATGGGCGATGCGCCAGTCGAATGTAGCGTGAGCGGTAGCGTGCGGATCAAGTCAGCGAGGGCGTTGCTAAGGTTGGCCTTATAGGTTTTTGAGCGCGTCATAGGCGGCACGGTAGCGGTAGTGAGCATCTGCGAAGGCTTGGGTGAATTGAGGCTCCGGTGCGATAGTGTTCGCGATTTCTGGCCGGGTTGCGACCTCGATCCCTGCGCCCGTGGCCGCCATCATGGCGAGGCGCGCCGCGCCCAAAGCGGCTCCATATGCGCCGTCTTTGGGCACCATCAATGACACGCCCAGCGCCGTTGCGATTGCGCGCAGCCAATAGTCCGATTGCGCGCCACCGCCTGTTGCGATGACTTGCTCTATCGTCGTTCCCGTCGCGCGCAGCCTGTCATGGCAATCGGCAAAAGCAAAACTGACCCCTTCCAGAACGGCGCGGGCGGCCTGTTTGGCGTCGGTGCTGTGGTCGAGATGCAGGAACTGGCCGCGGATTGCAGTGTCATTATGCGGGGTCCGCTCGCCTCCGAGATAGGGCAGAAACAGCGTGCGTGACGGCGGCTGAAGTGGGCCCAGATCCTGGGTCAGCGCGCTTGCCGATTGCCCGGTGAGACGCGCGAGCCATTGCAGCGCATCAGAGGCGGCTAGAATGACGCCCATCTGGTGCCAAGTCTTCGGGACCGCGTGGCAGAATGTGTGCACGGCGCTGGCAGCATCGGGCCTGTAGGCGTCGCTGGCGGCGAATAAAACCCCCGACGTGCCAAGCGAGACGAAAGCATCGCCTTTGGCAACAACGCCCAGCCCAATGGCAGAGGCCGCGTTGTCCCCTCCTCCGCCCGCGACGACGACATCTTTGGGAAGGCCCCACGACGTGGCCAATTCGGCGCGCAGCGTGCCCGATACGTCTGATCCTTCAACGAGGCAAGGCATCTGTGCACGGGTGAGGTCTGTGGCGGCAAGCAGGTCTTCGGACCAGTCGCGCTTGGCTGTATCGAGCCAGCTTGTGCCAGCGGCGTCAGACATCTCGGCCACATGCGCGCCTGTTAGGATCAGGCGCAGGTAGTCTTTGGGCAGCAGAACTTTGGCAATCTTGGCGAAAAGCGCAGGCTCATGGGTTTTGACCCAAAGCAGCTTGGGTGCCGTGAAGCCAGAGAAGACGATATTGCCGGTCAGCTTGCGAAAGAGCGGGTCCCTATCAAGCGCGTCAGCCTCGCTTGCCGCGCGCGTGTCGTTCCAGAGGATGCAAGGACGCAAGACGTTATCCGCGCTATCCAGCAAGGTCGCGCCATGCATGTGACCTGCGAGCCCAATGCCCGCGACGCCAGACAGATCCGCCTTAGCGCCCAGCGCTTGCATGACTTCGTCCAATGCGTCGCGCCACTGGGACGGGTCTTGTTCGGACCAGCCGGGATGCGGGCGGGTGACGGTCATGGGAACGGAATGCTCCGCCAGCAGGTTTTGATCCTCATCAATCAAGATCGCCTTCAGCGACGAGGTTCCAAGATCGAGGCCAATGAAGTGCATGGCGGCCCGCTAGCTCACCAAAGACGGCAGCCACAAGACGATGCCGGGGAAGGCCACGAGCAGCGCGATGGTAACGGCGTCGGCGAGGAAGAACGGCATCACGCCTTTGAACACATCTTGGACGGCCAGATCATCGCGCACGCCTGCGACGACGAAACAGTTCAAACCGATGGGGGGCGTGATCAGACAGAACTCGGCCATTTTGACGACGAGTATGCCGAACCAGATCGCGCACATTGTCCCCGACATGCCAAACGCGCTGTCTACGGCGGCGACGTTTTCACCGCCATTAAGCGCCATGACCGCCGGATAAACCACGGGCAAGGTCAAAAGCAGCATGCCGATTGCGTCCATGAACATGCCCAAGACCGCGTAGCCCAGAAGGATGCAGATCAAGATCAACAAAGGCGACATCTCGAGCGAGGTGATCCACGCGGCAAACGCGTCTGGCAGCTCGGCGAAGCCCAAGAAGCGGACATAGATCAAGACACCCCAGATGATGGTGAAGATCATTACGGTCAGCTTGGCCGTTTCCAGCAGCGCCTCTTTGAGCTGACGCCAGCGCATGCCGCGATAAAGCGCCATGAGGAAGATGATGAACGCGCCGACTGCGCCGCCCTCAGTGGGCGTGCCCCATGCGTCGCCGAACGGGTTGTAGACAAAGAAGATGATGATCACGACGACGGCCACGATCGGCAAAGCGGGCGGCACGGAGGCGAAGCGCTCGCCCCATGTGAAGCCTGTGACGGGGGGGCCGACATTTTTCCAGATCTTGGCGATGCCGATAATCAGGGCCGCATAGACAATGGCCGAGAACGCGCCGGGGATGAAGCCTGCGAGCAGTAGCTTGCCTACATCTTGTTCGACGATGATCGCGTAGATGACCAAGATGGCCGAGGGTGGGATCAGCGAGGCGAGCGTGCCGCCTGCCGCCACAACGCCTGCGGCAAATTGTTTGTTATAGCCGACCTTGAGCATCTCGGGGATGGCGATGCGCGCAAACACAGCCGCCGTCGCCACAGATGCGCCAGAGACAGCCGCAAAGCCTGCGGTCGCGAATACGGTCGACACAGCAAGCCCGCCGGGCACCCATGCAAACCAGCGTTTGCAGGCCTCGAAAAGGGCGGTGGTCAGTTTGGCGTGATAGGCCAGATAGCCGATCATGATGAAGACCGGGATCAGTGACAGAACTTGGGCGGAGACTTTCGAATGTGGCGTCAGACCCGCGATCTTGGTGGAGATCTCGACGGCCTTCCAAAAGCGTGCGGGGTCGTAGTCAAAGCCGTTCCAACGCAGCCAGACGAGGCCTACGAAGCCCGCAAGTCCTGCGGCAAAGGCCACGCGCATGCCTAGGATCACCATGACGAGCATGCCGCCCGAGACCCAGAGGCCGATCTCGATGGGCTCCATCATCGGTCATCCTCCAGCATCCGTGCTTCTGCCAAGGCTTGCTCTTCAATGGACAGGGAAAGCGGCACGGCGACGGGGCTTTCAAGGCCCAAGATCAAGGCGCGGCCATAGCCCCAGACTTGCAAGATCAGCCGCAGCACGAGCACGCCGAAGGCAATCGGGACGATCAGTTTGCTGGGCCAGATCGGAATGCCCACATCGATGGAACTGTCGCGGCTGCATAATGGGCGTGCGCAATCGAAAGAGCGGTCGAAATGCTCCCACGCGCCCCAAGTCAGGAACACGATGAGCAAGAGCATAAGCAGGACCGAGACCAGCTCGAACAGCCACAGAAGCCTGCCTTTGAGCGCGCCGACCAGCATGTCCATGCGGATATGTGTGCCATCGCGCTGCACGTAAGAGACGCCCATGATCGCGATGATCGGCATGGCCGCTTCGATATAGTCGACATAGCCCATCATTGGTGAGGCGAAGAATTTGCGGCCCGTCACGGAATAGGCTGCCAGAAACATCAGCGAGAAAATCGCGAGGCCACTGAGCAAGGCGCAGATCCGCTCTAACGGCAGAAGTGCTTTGTCGAGCCTGCTGAGCAGACTGGAATCCTCAAGAACTGCGGCTGAGCCTGCCATGCGTTCGCCTCCCCTTCAGACGTTTGGTTTCGTCTTTGAGAATACGCAAATCTCACTCGCGTGCCGGTCCCCGACAAGAGGCGTGGCTTGACGCGATGGAGGGAAGTTTGCGGATTGTCGAAAACGAAAGGGCCGCGCCTGATAGGCACGGCCCTAGATGTTTTAGCTGCCTTTGGCTTCGGCCAGAGTCTTGACGACCAGATCGTAAAGCTCTTGGCCCGGCAGGCCTTGGGCTTCCATATCCGCGATCCATTTGTCGCGGATCGGATCGGCCGCTTTGGCGCGGAATTCGGCGATCACCTCTGGGGCGATCTCGACCTTCTTGACGCCTTTCTCGGCGAGAACGCTATCCCATTTCTCGAGAAGTTCGGCGTAGTTGGCGAGGTAGTGATCCAGCGCCTCATCAACCGAGCTGTCGAGCGCCATACGCTCTTTGTCAGACAGCGCTTCATAGGCGTCGATATTGACGACAACGGGGCAGTTCACAGTGCCGGGGTTGAGGTTGGCGGTCCACCAGTCAGCTTGGTTGATCGTCCCAAAGCTCAGATGCGCGTGTTGGGCAAAAGCGACCGTGTCGACAACGCCGGATTCCATCGCCTGATAGGCTTCCGTTGCGGTCACGGATGTTGGCACGGCGCCGACGGCTTCAAAGGCTTGGCCCAGACCGCCCGTGGCGCGTACACGCATGCCCTCAAAATCGGCCAGCGTCATGCGAGGATCGCCGGTGCCCACGAGGTTGTATTGTGGCATTGGCGACGTCATCAGCAGCTTGGCATTCCATTGCGCCATTTCCTCGGCCGCAGCGGGATGCGCGTAGACAGCTTTCGAGACTGCACGTTCTTGGTCGAGGTTTTCGACGCCCAAGAACGGCAGCTCAAGCACGGTGACCACGCGGTTTTTGTCGCGGTGATAGCCTGCGCAGAATTGCGCCATCTCGAACGCGCCGATGGAGATACCATCGAGGTTTTCGCGGTTTTTCGACAGGCCGCCATAGCTGACATTCATTGTGAATTCGCCGCCGGTCTTCTCGGAGACGAGCTCGGCGATTTTCTCAACATGCTCTGTGAAAGCGCGGCGTTTGCCCCAGACAGAGACGTTCCATTCAGTGGCAGCGGCCTCGGCCACAAAAGCGAAACTAATCGCACAGGCGGCGACGCCGCTCAGGTACTTAGACATTGGTTATTCTCCCATTTCGTGCGCACCTCCCCGGCACGCTCGCGCAGAGGCTAGCGCGCGGCGGCGTGACTGCCAAGCCCCTAAGCCGCCACCCGCCGCGATCAGCCGAGCGCGAAGCTGCGATGAGATCAGGTTGCGGGGCGAAAATAAATCTTGTGTTCTGACCGAGGGTTGCGAAGTATCTGCGCTGAAGAATGCCCCCTGGGCCCGCACCAATTTGAATGCAAAGGAGCCTCCTATGTCTGACTTTCCAGTTTTCCATCCCGATGAAGGCGTTACGCGGCAGGTCTTGGCCGATCACCCTGACCTGATGCTCGTGTCGTTTCGGTTTGAGCAAGGCGCAGAAGGCAAGTTGCACAATCACCCGCATGTTCAATCTACCTTTGTGAAAGAAGGCCGGTTCAAGTTCACGGTGGGCGACAAGCAGATGGAGGTGGGGCCGGGCGATAGCTTCGTGATCCCAAGCGAGGCCGTGCATGGCTGCGTATGTCTTGAGGCGGGCGAGTTGGTCGATTGCTTCACGCCGCGCCGCGATGACTTTCTCTGACACGCAATTTCGGGCGGCCCAAGATCATGATGTCGTAGCGCTGGCCAAACTTTATCTGGCAGCGCGCGAGACGGCGATGCCGTGGCTGCCGAACTTGCATTCTCACGCGGAAGATATCGCGTTTTTCTCGGAAAGGGTTTTGCCAGTTCTGCGCGTTGAGGTGGCAGAGCGCGATGGGCAGATCGCAGGCTTTATCGCCACGCATGACGATTGGATTGATCAGCTTTACATCCATCCGAGATTTTGGCGTCAGGGTTTGGGGGGCGCGTTGCTGACCCGCGCGATGCGTCGCGCACAGTTCCGCCAGCTTTGGGTTTTCAAACAAAATCACGCCGCGCAGGATTTCTATGCGCGGCGTGGGTTTGTTGCGGTTGAACATACGGACGGCTCTGAGAATGCGGAGCGCTGTCCGGACGTTCGGATGGAATGGCGCGCCTAGCTAAACGCCAGACCGCCGTTGATATCGACATTGTTGCCGTTGATAAACGACGCGTTCTCGGAGGCGAGATATGCGACAAGATCCGCCACTTCCATCGGACGGCCTTCACGCTTCAACGGTGTCGCAGCGGCGACGTTCTTGCGCGCTTCGGGCTTGGAGAAGATGTTGTGGAAGTCGGTGTCAATCATGCCGGGATTGATGGCGTTGACGCGAATATCGGGGCCAAGCTCTTTTGCGAGGCCGCGGGTGAAAGACTGGATCGCGCCTTTCGAGGCACCATAGATCGTCGCACCCGGTCCGCCGCCATCATGGCCCGCCTGGCTGGCGATGTTGATGATCGAGCCGGACTTGAGGTGGCCGGAACACGCCTTGACCATCAAGAATACGGATTTGAAGTTCAGATCCATCACGGCGCTGTAATGCTCAAGCGTCATCTCGGCCACGGTGTGACGCCCGATCAGGCCGCCTGCGTTGTTGACCAGAATGTCGACGCCGCCAAGCTCGGAGACTGTCTTGGCCACAAGTGCTTCGGCATCGGCTTGCTTGGTCAGATCGCCTTGCAACGCGAAGGCTTTGCCGCCTGCATTTGTGATTTCCTTGACGGCTTGATCTGCGCCATCGCTAGACGAGAAATAGTTGATCGCAACATTTGCGCCTTCTTCTGCCAAGCGCATCACGCAGGCCAATCCGATGTCACGTCCGCCGCCTGTTACGATGGCTGTTTTGCCTTTAAGGGTCATAGTTTCGTCCTTTTGATCTAGCGTCCGACGTCGAACGTTTTTGGTACTGTCACTTTGAAGCTGCGTTCATCTGCGTCTGTGAAATACAGATCGCAGTCATAGCCTTGGTCATCGAGAAAGCTGAAGATCCGGCGCGGGTCCGAGTTTGGATAGGGCACCAGAAGCGTCGCGATGCGGTGGCGGATGGCTTTGGGGAATTGCGCGTGCAGGCATGTGCTGATCGGCAGGCCTTCGTAGTCTACGGGGTCCACATCGGGGAAGCCGGTTTCTTGTGTGATCTTGGGCGCGCCGGCCTCGGACCACAGGAACTGGCCATAGAAGCCCGCCTTCTCGCCACGGTAGCGGAAGGACGTGTCGCCAAGTTCCATCGGGGCATTGGCGTGCAGCAGGAAGTCGATCTCGACCGGCTTGTCGGCGTCGATGCTATCCACGAACACAAAGTAGCTGTTATTGACGAAATAGACATCGCGCAGCACTTGGGTGACATGCGGGGTGAGCGACTTATACGCCTCGGTCGCGTCACCTTGGATAAAGACGTGATCCTCGCGCTGTTCGGCCGTGATCAGCTTGCCGGTTGATTTCATCGCAAGGCCTTTATCCTTGCCGGCATATTGGCCATTGCCGTCGATCAGGATCGCATTTTTCGAGCGTGTCTGACGGCGCCAGTTTTGGTGCATGGTCGAGTTGAACGCGACGTAGTGGCCCGATTGAATGGCCAAATCCTCGCCAAACCCTGCCAGACAAAAGGCGTTCTGGTCGCCATGGCTATGGCTGATAGAGCCGTAGGGGGAAGATTTCATCACGAACTGGATATGCTCGTCGGGTACGTCCATTTTATGTTGAAGTGCGACCCAGCCGATGCCTTTGAACCAGCGCATGGTCGGCAGATCGGATGGCGAGGTCGCCTCGACGATGCCGAAATCGTGCTGGTAGACCATCTCGTCGAAATTGAAGTCCCACCAGCCCCAATTGTAGAAGGCCATCTCGGTGCCTTGGTCGTTGCGTTTGATCTCGTCGTAATACCACGTATAGGCCCCGCGCCCGGTGACGCCTGCATATTGGCGTAAGTTGTAGCCGATTTTCAGGCACGGCAGATCGCCCATCGTGCTGTCATCGCCAAAGGTCGCGCGGCGCGTGTCAGGGGCTTTGGTGTAGAGCGGGAAGTCCCCGGTTTCTTGAAAAAACGGGCGCTGATAGAGATCGATACCCGCGAAGCTTTTGAGCATATTGGCCGCATCAATCAGATAAGCCATGCCGGTCATCCAGTAATGCGGCCCCTCGGCCCAGCCGCCATCGCTATCACCCCACGGCGAGTAGACGGTCGCGAGGAACTCGACGGAATAGTCCAGCCATTCCTGTGCTTCAGGCTCTTCGCCCAGCATCGCAATCGAGGCCGGGATCAGCACCGCCGAGACCGCGCGCACAGCGTGGCTGTCAAACGGGAAGAGGTGGATATTGGCGTGTTTGATGATGTGATCCGCGGTCTCGCGGGTGCGGGCCAGCAGCGCCGCGCGGACGATGTCGCGTTCATCTTGAGACATCTCGTCATGCAAGGTGTCATAGCCCCAAGCGAGCGCGAGATTGACGCGGAAGGCCCATTCATCGGTATAGCTGCGCGACGTCGTGCCCGTCGGATTCCAACTTGCGGCGGCCAGAAGCCAGTCCTTGGCGCGCGCGATCATGGCTGCGTCTTGCGTGACCTTGCCGCCAATGGCGAGGTGGCGGATCGCATAAAGAAGCTCTTGGCAGATGATGTACGTGGCACGCCAAACGGAGGCGACGCGCTTGTGTTCGGGATAGCCTTCGGGTTCTGGGATTATCTCCTTGTCCATCCAAGGCTGGACGGATTTCTCGAAGAACACATCCCAAGCGCAATGGCTTGGATCTTTCGCGATGTCTTTTTGAAACGCCTTCAGGCTTTTGGGGCTCAGCCACATGCGCGGATGGCTCATGTCGGCGGCGCCGTAGCGCGTGGCACGCGAGGCCAAAGGGGTTTCGGGCAAGTCTTTGGTGATGGTGAATTTGCGATCGGCAGACCATTCGCTGGCTTGTGCGCCGTCAGACCAGACCGCATAGGACCAGACGTAGTCGCCCGCAGGCAAGGCTGCATCTGGCGTGAAGAAGTTGAGCGGTATGTCGGTAAATGTCTGGGTTTTCGCGGCAGGATATTTCGGATCGCTGGAGAGACGCAGCACGTAGCGGGCTTCGGTCTCGATCACAGGCAGCCACGTGAAGCGCGGCGGGTTCTCGAAAATCTCGTCACCCGTGGCGGGCGCGTATTGGATATTGAGGCGTCCGGCCCGGGGGGCGTCAAGCGCAGGTAATTTGGTCTTGCCAGCAGGCATCTCGAGTACTTTCGGCTGAATGGAATTGGCAGAGAGGTAAGAGGCGCGACGCATTGGCCGCGCCTCTCGGGAGTTGGTTCACTTAGCCGCCGTACTGACGGCTATAGGCAGAGTTCATCGCGTCGAGGACGTCGTTGAAGCCCATCTTGTCGAGTGTGGCGAGGTAGTCGTCCCACTCAGCTTCGATATCGGCAGAGCCCAAGATCCATGCTTGCTGTTTCTCAAGCATATAGTCGCGCACTTGGCTCCACTTCTTGTCGTAGACGCCTTGCTCTTCTTCATTGAAGGCCACGCCAAGGAACTGAGGCACAAGGTAGTCGCCGGCATCATAAAGCTCGATACCTTTGACAGCGCTTGGGTTTGTCCACTGGATCTCATAGTCGAAATCCTGGAAGTAGCCGCGCTGAACTTGTGAGCCGACAGCATAGAGCTGGCTGTTCACAGGACCGGCTGCGATGAATTCCGGCTTAAAGATCGGCTTGCCGTCAACCATATCATACTGCTCGCCTTCGATGCCGAAATTGGCCAAACGGCGGCCTTCCTCGGTGAAGAAGAAGTCGAAGTACTTGATGGTCGTAACCGGATCAGGGTTGGTGTGCGAAATCGCCCAGCCATCTGGCTTCACCGGAATGCGGCGGTGCTCGGCCATGCGAACGCCCGAGATCGATGCAGGTGGCGCGATCACGGCTAGATCGAAGCCTTCGACCTTGTCTTTCAGTGACACGTTATAGCCCGATGTCGAGGCGAACCAATCGTGTGTCATACCGCCGAGGTTCTCGGAGAGAAGATATTCACGAGCAGACGAGCCGCGTGTGAAGACTTCGGCGTCGATCAGACCTTCCGAATACCATTTGGCAATATTCTTGATGCCTTCTTTATAGCCTTCGCCCACATAGCCATGTGTGACTTTGCCGTCAGCGACAAGGAAGTCGTGATAGGTGTCAGACCCGGAAGAGCGGCCGTCCCAAAGTGTGACGAGGCGCAAAAGCTCTGGCCATTGGCGCGCGAAGAACGGAACTTCGTCTTTCTTGCCATTGCCGTTTGGATCGTTGTTGCGGAAGGCTGTGAGCACTTCGTAGAGCTCGTCTACATTATTTGGAACCTCAAGACCCAGCTTGTCGAGCCAGTCTTGGCGCATCCAATAGGCGCGGCCATATTTGCCATCTGGCAGATACGGGATGTAGTAGAGGTTGCCGTCAAAGGACGAAACCGCCGCCTGCTTCTCCGGGTATTTCTCGAAGAACGCTTTGATGTTTGGCGCGTGCTCGTCGATCAGGTCGTTCAAAGGAACGAACGCCCCTTGTGGACCATATTCGTTGACCATGTCTTTGATCTTGTCGCCACCCACGATATGCGGAATGTCGCCCGAGGCCAGCATCAGGTTATGGGCCTCTTTCGAGCTTGGCGTGTTGGTGCCAAATGTTGCACCTTTCAAGGACACACCAGTCATCTTGCGTGCCGCTTGCTCAACTGGCCAGTTCTCATCGTAGAAATAGCGTTTGTTGTGCAGGTGCACTGTGAACTCAACTGGGTCTTCTGTGATCATCAAATGACCGTCTGCGAGCGCAGGTGCGGTCAGTGATGTTGACAGCAACGTGGCCGCCAGGACTGTATGAATGCGCATGGTTTCCTCCCTTTTACGCTTTCGATTAATAGTCTTTGTTATTCTTTGACCCCTCCGAGAAGGATGCCTTTGTTAAAGAATTTCTGAATGAACGGGTAGAATAGGATGACGGGGATGATCGAGCAAACCATGATTGCAGCCGTCACTGTTTCCACCGAATAGGACGATTCAATGATCGAGAGCCCGAATTCCTCGTCATCTGCCAGCTCGGCGATGACTTGTTGCAGATAGACTTGCAGCGGAATTTTGTCGGTGTCTTTCAGCAAGACCATGGCCCAGAAGAAGCCGTTCCAGCGTGCCACCATGCAAAACAGGATGATCGTCGCGAGGGCCGGTTTCGACAGCGGCACGTATACTTTCCAAAGCACTTGCCATTCATTCGCGCCGTCCATACGCGCGGCTTCCTCGAACGATTGCGGGATCGCCTCGAAGAAGTTGCGCAGCAAGATGATGTTAAAGGCATTACACGCAAAGGCGATGATCAGGCCGAAATAACTGTCCATCAGGCCAAGATCGCGCATGTTGAGAAAGAACGGGATGAGGCCTGCGTTAAACCACATCGTGAAGGCCACCATCAGGTTCCAGAACCGTCGCCCGACTAGCTGTGGTCGTGACAAAGCATAGGCGCCGGGCACGATGATCAGCAGGCTCATCAGCGTGCCGCCAAACGTATAGATGAACGTGTTGCGGTAGGATGACCAGAACAGGGGCTCCGCCAAGACGCGCTCATAGGCGGCTAGCGTGAAGCCAATGGGCGTCAAAACCACATTGCCGGCTGAGGCATCAGAGCCGTTACTGAAAGAAACGGCCGCGATATAGATGAACGGGTAGAGCGTCGACAGCGCGAAGAGCGCAACCAAGAACATGTTGATATAGACGAAAATCCGGTCGCCACGTGAATAGAGGTTCATGTTTTGCATAACGTTCCCCCTACCACAGCGACGTGCGCGAATAGCGCCTTGAGATGGTGTTTGCGGTCATCACCAGAACGAAGGCCACGACGGCGTTGAACAGACCAGCGGCGGCGGCGAGATCATATTGCGCGCCTTGCAGACCTTGGCGGTAGATCAAGGTGTTGATCACATCCGCCGTCTCGAATGTGGCGGGCTGGTAGAGCAGGATGATCAGCTCGAAGCCCACCTCCAGCAAGTTCCCGATGCGGATGATCAGCATGATGATGATGGTCGGCAGGATGCAGGGAATAGTGATCTTCCACATCATCTGCCAACGCGACGCGCCATCCACTACGGCGGATTCGTAGAGCGACGGGCTGACGCCCGCAATCGCTGCGAGGAAGACAATAGAAGAGAAGCCCGCCTCTTGCCAAATGCCAGAGCCAATGAAGATCGGCCTGAACCATTCTGGTTTGATCAGGAAGTAGATCGGCTCGACCCCGAACCAGCCTAAAATGTTATTGACCACGCCAGCCGACGGCGAAAAGGCCGTAATCACAATACCCGCGATAATCACCGTCGAGATGAAATGCGGCAGATACACGATCGTCTGCGCCGTTCTCTTGAACAATTGATGCGTGATCTCGTTGAACATCAGCGCCAATAGAATGGGCATCGGGAAGCCGAAACACAGGCTCAGCATAGAGATCATAAAGGTGTTTTTGAGCGCGCGATAAAACTGATCGCTGTTGATCAACGTGTCGAAATGCTCGAAACCGATCCAAGGGCTGTTCGCGACGCCACGAAAGATCGAGAAGTCTTTGAACGCGATCTGCAGGCCGTACATCGGCTTATAGAGAAAAACGATGAACCAGATGATCATCGGTGCGAGCATCAGATAAATCTGCCAGTCGCGCTTCATCACGGCGACGAAACGCTCCATACGCGTGGGCTGCGGAAACCGGGACTTCCTTGGGCCGCTTGCGTCACTCATGGCGTGCGATCCTGATCGGGCAAGGCCAGACCGGTTTCGGCATCAAAGACGCGCACAAGCTCCGGTGCGATGGTGAAGCCGGTCACGTTCTGCAATTCGGAAAATCGCGTCAAACTTTCGGTTTTGATCACAAAGGGCTCGCCCGCGAGCATGCCATGGACGAGCGCTTCCGATCCCAGCGTCTCGACCAGATCGACGTCGATGCCGACTTGGCCTTTAACCTCAGGCGTGGCGATTTCCACATATTCGGGGCGGATGCCGACGATCACTTCGCGGCCTGCGCTCCCCTTGAGTGCTGGCAGCTTGGCGAGTTGCAGCTTTTGTCCCGCGAAAGTCGCGACCGGGCCGTTCTTACCGTCTTCTATGACAGCCTTGACCTGGTTCATCGGAGGCGAGCCAAGAAAGCCTGCAACGAACGTATTGGCAGGGTTCAAAAACAGCTCCATCGGTGTGCCGATTTGCGAGATATCGCCATCATGCATGACAACAATCCGGTCGGCCAAGGTCATTGCCTCAACCTGATCATGGGTCACATAGATCGACGTCACGCCAAGCCGGTTGTGCAGGCGTTTGATCTCGGCACGCATCTGGGTGCGCAGCTTTGCATCGAGGTTCGAAAGCGGCTCGTCGAACAAGAAGACCTTCGGGCGCCGCACAATCGCGCGGCCCATGGCGACGCGCTGACGTTGCCCGCCAGACAGATCTGCGGGGCGACGATCGAGATAATCAGTCAGGCCCAAAATGCCTGCGACCTCATCAACAGAGGCCTTGATATCGGCTTTGCTTTCTTTGCGAATGCGCAGACCAAAGGCAATGTTATCGGCGACATTGAGATGCGGATAGAGCGCGTAGTTTTGAAACACCATCGCGACATCGCGGTCTTTCGGGGCGACGGCATTTACAACGCGATCATCAATGGTGATCTGTCCGTCAGTGATTTCTTCAAGACCGGCAATCATGCGAAGCGTGGTCGATTTCCCGCATCCGGACGGACCCACTAGAACGACGAATTCTTTTTCATCGACATCGAGATCAATGCTGTGGACGACCTCTAGGGCTCCGTAACACTTCACGATGCTGTCGAGTTTGACCCCTGACATTCAGCCCTCCCGGTGCTTTTTTGGCAACGACTCCCTTGCCCTTTCAAAAGTGGTATACTAGTATATTTGAATGTGCAAATGAAAATTGCAGGGCTATAACGAAGCCGCAACCATTGGCACCATGTCGCGGTTTCGGCGCGGCTGGAGGGGCGGTTTGGGCCTGTCTGGCAACACGTCGCAGACTGGGTTATGGCACGCTAAGATCGGAGAGTGAGACCATGGCAACGATCCAAAATCTGGCTGAGCGTCGTACGACGGTCGATGCGGTTTTCGACTATCTTTATTCGGAAATCGCGTCATTGCGCCTGCTGCCCGGGGCCAAGATTTCCGAGGCCGAGATTGCAAGCCTGTTCGATGTGTCCCGCCAACCGGTACGGGATGCGTTCAGCCGTCTTGCAAACCTTGATCTGGTCTTGATCCGTCCGCAGCGCGCGACGGTCGTCAAGCGCTTCTCGTCGCAGAAAATCAAGTCCGCCCGCTTCGTGCGCGCGGCTGTCGAGGCGAAGGTTACTCAATGCGCAGCCCAAGCCTGCACAAATGCCGGGGCCGCGCTTCTGGACGCCTGCATCAAAGACCAGAAAACCGCCGTGAAAGCTAACGACAGCGCTTTGTTCACAACGCTGGATTATCAGTTCCACAAAACGCTTAGCGTAATCGGCGAGGTCGAATTCGCCTTCGAGGTGATCCAACGGGAAAAGGCCAAGGTCGACCGTCTCTGCGCACTCAGCCTTGCGGGAAATGACAAGCTGGATTTGCTGCTGGAAGATCACATCCTGATCGCCAAAAGCGTGAAGGAAAACAATGTCAAAGAGGCAGTTGAGGTGGCTATGCTGCACCTGTCTCGGCTCGACGATACGATCACGTTGATACAGGCCGAGCATGCTGACTATTTTGACGACTGAGCGCGTCGGCGCACCCCGTCGCACCGACATGGTTGGAACCGCACCATGATCGCGGCGCTTGATCGGTTCACGCGCGGCGTCCTCAATCTTGTTGACCCCTATGAAAACGATCATCCGCAAGCACCCAAACCCGATGTCTGGCCTTATCTGAAGGCCACTCTTTATCCGATGCGCAAGACGCGATTGCGCGCCGCAAACGGGCTCTACTCCACCTATCGGAGCCGCCAATCCGGCGGATTTTTCGGGGCGGATGAGCCATCGAATTGAATTGACGGATCGATTGAGGAGGAGATCAAAATGCGCACAGGATTGAAAACAATAGGCTTTGGGCTTTTGATTGCTTTCACAGTGCCGGTGGTTGTGAATGCGGCCTGCACGGGCGCTGGTCCTTTGACAATCGTGTCGGCCACAGATGATGGTCTTTATGAGGAAACCCACGGGCCGGAAAATTCCATCGACGGCAGTTTTGATCCTGAATCGCGTTGGTCTAATGAATCGCAAGGTGAGCCGAAGACGCTGCTTTTGGACCTTGGTGCGCAGCAAACCGTCACATCGCTGAGCATTGCTTGGTATAAAGGCGATGAGCGCAAATCGAACTTCTCTGTCGCGGCCTCCCCCGATGGCAGGTTTTATCAGACCATCGTTAAGTCTCGGCAGTCGGAAGGGGCGAGCTTGGAATTCGAGAGCTATGAGTTCTCCGACAAGAAGGCGCAGTTCGTGCGCATCATCAGTCACGGTAATGAAAGCAATGACTGGAACAGTATCGTCGAAGTGGCAGCCTTTGGTTGCGGTGAATTTGTGGCCAAACCCGAGACCCCTATTCTGACAGAGCGTCAGGGACACGGCATGTTTGGGCTGAAGCCAGAACTTTCACCGGGTGAGAATTTCGATCTGTCCGGTTGGTATGTCACGACGCCCGCCGATGATGATGGCGACGGCAAATCAGACAGTGTCTATGAGAACGAGCTTGCAGCCGGATGGACCGATCCGCGCTATTTCTACACTGATCCCGCAACGGGTGGCATGGTGTTTCGTGTGACCCCTGCGGGCGCCAAGACATCGAAAAACACCAGTTACACGCGGACCGAGCTGCGCGGCATGCTGCGCAAAGGTGACTACACAATCCAGACCCGTGCCGATGGTGGCTATCCGAATAAAAACAACTGGGTGTTTTCTTCCGCGCCAGCCGCCGCTCAGGCCGAGGCAGCAGGCGTCGACGGCGTTTTGCGTGCGACATTGGCAGTCAACCAAGTGACCCGTTTGGGCAAGAATTACCAAGTGGGCCGCGTTGTGATTGGGCAAATTCACGCCAAGAATGACGAGCCCATCCGGCTCTATTACCGCAAGCTGCCGCATAACAAATACGGCTCGATCTACTTTGCGCATGACCCCGAGGTTGGCAAAGAAACATGGGTCGAGGTGATCGGCAGCCGCGCCAATAAGGCCAAAAACCCCGATGACGGTATCGCGCTGGACGAGGTGTTCAGCTACGAGATCGAGGTTAAAGGCAAGCCAGAAGGCGACGCGATTATCCCGATGCTGCACCTGAAAATCATCCGCGATGATGGCACCGAAGTGGTGGCTGAACCGTTTGATATGCGCGACAGCGGGTTTAGCGTGGAGAACGAATTTATGTTCTTCAAAGCGGGCGCTTATACGGGCAACAACACCAGCCCCGAGCCGGAGACGGATTTTGACAAGGTCATCTTCTACAAGCTCGACTACTCGCATGATCCGGTCTCGGAAGAAATCCTTCAACTGGCCGCGCAACAAGCAGATGTGCCAGATGAGAAATCCGTTCCCAACCCCGCCAAGCCGGGCGTCATCTTTGACGACAGCTTTGCGGATGGCGACCGCAGCGACAGCGCGGACGCGACCGACAGCAATTGGTGGGCCACGACGACCAGCAGCGCGATTGAGATTGCGCCCGGTGCCTTGGGGCTGATCTCGGGCAGCTCGGGGCGTGGGATACGCACGACGTTTACGCCGCAAACTTTGTCGGACGGGCAAACCCTGCAAGCGACGTTCACATTCACCACCCCCAAGACGATGGGCCGTGATCGCGACAGCGCGTTTCGGATTGGCTTTCACGACAAGCTCGACCGCGCAGAGCTAGAGGCCGACTTGGGCGCATCTTCGAAACAGCCCAACAAGCTTTATGACAACCTGCCGGGCTATATGATCGATTTCGACATCAACCTCGATGATCCGTCTTTGGCCAATATCGACATGCGCAAGCAAAAGCCCGGCCGCATCGGGCGTCTGATGGGCACGACCAAAGCCTATAAGCATATGGCCGGTGGCGGGGAGCCCTATCAGTTTGCGCCGGAGCAGACCTATACCGGGATGATCGCGGTCGAGAAGGTTGCGGAGGGCATCAAGCTCTCAGCCTCGCTTAGCCAAGACGGGCAAATTTTGACCGAGTTCGCCCATATCGATAAAGGCAGCGAGGTGAACAATTTCGGGATGCTGTCCTTCCACGTGAACAGCGTGACCTTTGGCACATCGAACGAGATCAACAGCCCGGATAATGGGCTCGATTTCAGCAATGTCAGGCTTGAGGTTTTGCAATGAAGATCACCAATGCGAAAGTCTTTATCGGCGGGCCGGGCAAGAACTACGTCACACTGAAAATCGAGACGGATCAAGGCGTCTACGGGCTTGGCGATGCGACGCTCAACAATCGCGAGACCTTGCCTGCGGCCTATTTGCAAGACTACCTGATCGCGTCCTTGATCGGGATGGATCCGCGCAAAAGTGAAGACATCTGGCAGTTCTTCTACCGTGGCGCTTACTTTCGCAGAGGTCCGATTGCGATGGCCGCATACGGTGCAATCGACATGGCGCTGTGGGATATCAAAGGCAAGCTCGCCGGCCTGCCTTGCTACGATCTGTTTGGTGGCAAAAGCCGCGAAGGCGCGATGGTTTATGCGCATGCGACGGGCTCTGATCTGGAAGACCTGATGGAGTCGATCGCGCATTTTGTCGAGGCTGGCTACAAGGCCGTGCGCGTGCAATGCGGCATCCCCGGCATGCCCACCGCAAGCTATGCCGTGCCGGATCAAAGCGGCGATTCCACCAATTACATGACGGATTTCAGCGGCATCAAACCTAAAGTCGAGATCTGGGATACGGGGCGCTATATGCGCTACATGCCCGGCGCTTTGGCCGAGATCCGCGCGCGGTTTGGGCCTGATCTGCATATCCTGCACGACGTCCATCACCGCCTTCTGCCCCGCGAGGCAGCGGAGTTCGCCAAAGAGGTCGAGCCGGTCAAACTGTTCTGGCTGGAAGACCCGACCCCTGCCGAGGATCAAGACGCGCTCAAACTGATCCGCCAGCATTCCACAACTCCGATTGCGATTGGCGAGGTCTTCAACTCGATCTGGGAGTGCAACAAGCTGATCGAAAATGAGCTGATCGATTTCATCCGTCTGGCCGCGACTTATGGCGGCGGGATCACACATCTCAAACGCATCATCGATCTGGCCGCGCTGCATCATGTGCGCACAGGATTTCATGGCGCACCGAGCCATTCGCCGATTTGTATGGCCGCACATGCGCATCTTAATGCGTGGGCCCCTAATTTTGGCATCCAAGAATATCTGGTGCTTGGCACAGCCGAATGCGACGCGCTGTTTCCGTCTGAGCATAAGATGGAAAACGGCATGGTGCTGGTCAGCGACGCGCCGGGGCTTGGCGTTGATTTCGACGAGAAAGAAGCCAAGCGCTATGCTTACAAGCCCGGCAGTCATCCGGTTGTGCGTCTGGAAGACGGCACGCTTTGGAACTACTGAGCTCTTAAAGCCCGCGCGCCGCGGATGCGATCTCGCGGGGTCAAAACTGCTGGGGCCCAGTGCCTCATACTAAGAAAACAGAGATTTGAACGGTTGCATCATCGAGACTGCATCGCCCATCGCCTAGAGCAGAAAAAGGAGGCCGTTAGAGCAATGTATAACGCACAAGACATCCAAGACGCCGTCAAGGAAATCGTCGATCAGATAGCGCCCGATGTGCGCTATGTCCCGAAGTATGGCGGTGAAGTATTCTGTGCCGATCCCGACAACGACAAAGTAATTGTGGGCGGCATTTTCGTGAGCAGAGCCCACGTTTCATTGGAGTTTTCCGAGGGTGCGTCCTTTGATGACCCCGCCGGCCAACTTGAAGGCACAGGTAAGCACCGCCGTCATCTCAAGCTTCGGACTGTTGGTGATGTGGATACCAAAGGTACTAAGGCTCTCCTGAAGCAGGCATTTGCGAGTTCATAAACTGACGCCGTGAACGGCATCATAACCCGCTTAGCTAAGCTTTCGTGCGCATTCTAAAAATGCTCCTTTCTGGAGGGGCTGAAAGCCGACTTTCGCTGCAGTGTAGCGCAAAATCGAAGTTCAGACGACTGCAAAGCAGAACGAAGGGTAATTTCGCTGCGGCTGCGCCTATGGCTGCTTAGTTTTTGGCTTCGCGGAGTCCGGCCCAAATCAAGCTTGCGCCCATTGCTCCGAAGGCTGCGGCAAAAATACCCTCAAACCACCGTGAGAAACGAAAGTAACCGCGCATGGCGGCCCCTGTTGAAAACAGCCACGCATAAGTTCCATAGATGACCAGACCCGACAATGCGCCCATCGGCCCAAATGCGAGAACATGCCAGGCGCTCAATCCTTGTCCAAAAAGGAAAGACGCGACAGCTGCCCACATCAGAGCAGCTTTGGGATTGGTGAGTATAACCAGCATGCCCCGACGCCACGCAAGACCGTTGGTAAGTGGCCGCGTATCAGGTGCAAAGGTTGCGTTACCGCCACCCTTGATGGTTGCGCGCGCCGACTTGATGCCGAGAAAGAGCAAATATCCACCACCCAAGAACTTAAGAAAAAGAAGCGAAAGCGGGAACGCTTCTATCAAAGCGCCAAGTCCCAAAGCCGTTGCCGCTGACCAAACTAGCATGCCCGAAGAAATTCCAATGGCGACGCAGAGCGCAGGCTTCCGACCCTGCGCTAACCCAACCGATGCCACTGCAGCGAGGTTTGGACCGGGCGATATCTGTGCTGCTAAAACACCAAGCCACGTAAGCGCATAAATTGATAACATTTTCGCCCATCCCATTTTTCTGATTTTCGTAAGGTCTCTGAGATTTTTCGTCTTGGCAAGGCCCCAGCTTCAAAGAAAGCCGTCATTCATACAGCACCGCAGCATCCGCCACTTTGGGCTCGAAGCCGCCATCGGATGAGGCGCATCATCCTGTGATATGTTGCCTCGGTCAACGTTCGGTTGTCGTTGTGGGATGGATCGGCGGATCGGAGGATCAGTCATGGAAACACCAAACTTACCTGCCATTCGTGCACTTCGGCCTGCTTGGAACAAAGGGCGCATCGGTGCTTCAAAGTAAGACGCGGAAGACCGTCCGGTTTGAGATATCGGAAGGTACTAGGGCATCTGTCGCAAGGTGGATGGAGGATCCGCTCAAGGTTGGGTCTGAGTAGTTTTGACCGGGTCGCTTTCACGAGCGCCTTCATATCTCAACACGGCAGTACGCTCGGATTGTTCGGGATTGGGTAACATCAATTGGACTTGAGACGACGGCTTATGACACTTATTCAATGCGCCGGACTAAGGTGACACAGATCTACAAGAAGACTGGCAATCTTCGAGCCGTTCAGCAGTCAGCTCAAATGCTGCAACGGCAGCCACCATTGCTGCCATTAGTTACTGTCGCGACCTTAATACAAAAGGCGAGCCGTTCGGCCCGCCCTCTTTGGTGTGTTCGATTGTCTTTAAGACAGGGCTGCGATGTTTTTGAGGCCCAGCTCATATGTCTTGCCGAGCATGCGGTCCATGAACAATCCGAAAACGCGGAAGATTGGGTTGTAGCCCATGTCTGAAGTTACGGTCCAAGTTACGCGAGCGCCGGTTTTTGTCGCTTTGGCCTCGATCGTCTGCGCAGGTTTGCCCATGGCGCCAAGGTCGATGAGATGCGTGACGCGGGTGGCTGTCACTTCGGTCACGGTCTGGGTGCCTTTGCCTTCTTTGCCCTCAAACCGGAAGCCTGAACCTACGCCCTCAGCGGGGCCAAACGGCGTGATCGTCAGGTCAGGATCGGTGGTGCAGTAGGGATTGAAGGTCTGAAAGCCTTCGGTGCTAGCAGCGCGGGCTATGATGTCTTCAGGGCGCAGGGCAACGTCTGTCTGGCGAGTGACAACGACTTTGCGTGGCAACAGCAGCGCGATCAGAGTGAGTGCGACGATGATGGCGACGATTGTGTAAATGATGGTCATGGGTCTGTCCCTTTTCTAATGTTGGTGAGGAGCGTTTTTGTTCCCCTATGCCCACACGACGAAGCCCATCGCGCCCAATCGACACTTCACGACATTTTTCTTCGCAAACCTTCGATTTTTTTCTCAAGCCACAGTTGTGACGGGCGATCCGTGCACAGCGAAAGGGCTTGCGCATAGGCCTCTGCCGCGTCTGCGGTTTGATCCATCTGTGCGAGGCAATGCGCGCGCACGGCATGGTACGGCTGATAGGTGTCTAGCCCGTCAAATGCGATCAGGTCTAACATCTTGAGTCCTTCAGCTGGGCCCGCATCTTCGGCCACAACGGCTGCACGGCTCACGGCGGCACCGATAGACGGATAGGCGTGCATCAACCCGGCATAAAGCTGCGACAGCGCCCGCCAGTCGGTGCGGCCTGTCACGGATCTTGCGGCGTGCACCGACTGAATGGCGGCCTCAAGCTGGAACCGACCAGGCACGCCTTGGGGGCTGCGTTTCAGTGCGGCTTGGGTGAGCACACTCGCCGAGCGGTCAATCAATTGTTTGTCCCACAGGTCGACATCCTGTTCCGGCACGGGGACCAACACATCATCGCTTAGGCGCGCATCCCGTCGGGCTTCGATAAAGCCAATGAGTGCGGTCAGGCCCAGTGTTTCCGGGTTTTCAGGGGCCAGCTCCGCCAGAATGTTAGATAGAAAGAAAGCCTCGTGGCTGAGTTCGCCATCGCCTTCAAGCCAATCGACGGAATAGGCTCCGTAAACCGCCTCAAGCACTGCGACCATGCGCTCTGGATAGGCCTCAGGCTCCGGCACCACGAAAGGAATACCGGCCGATTTGATCTTCTTCTTGGCCCGCACAAGGCGCTGCGCCATTGCGGACGGCGAGACCAGAAACGCCTTGGCGATTTGTTCTGCCTCGAGCCCCAAAACCGTCTGAAGCATGAGCGGCGTGCGGATGCCCTCATCAAGGGCGGGGTGGGCGCAGACGAAAAGCAGCTTAAGCCGATCATCCAGTTGCGCCTCTTCGGGTTCGATTGTTTGTGCGTCGGCCATATCATTTGCCTCATCGGTGATGACCAGACGGGCATCTTTGCGCGCCTGATCGATGCGTCTGTTTTTCGCCACAGTCAAAAGCCAAGCCTCGGGTTTGTCGGGGATGCCGCGGTCTGGCCAAGTCCTAAGAGCGGCCACGAAAGCATCGGCAAGCGCGTCTTCGGCGGCGATGATGTCGCCGGTGCGGCTTGCCAGCATCGCAATGAGTTTGCCGTAGGCGGCGCGGGCGACATCTTCCGCCCGCGCCTGTGCTTGCGTCTTGGTCACACGCTGCCCATCGCAGATGCGCGGATTTCCAGCTTGCCATAGTGGACATGAGGGCACTTCTCTGCCCATTTCATCGCTTCATCAAGATTGGGGACATCGATGGCAAAGTAGCCGCCCAATGTCTCTTTCGTCTCGGCGAACGGTCCATCCTGAACTCGCTTCTCGCCGCCTGCCAGCGTGACAGTCGTGGCGGTGTCGGCAGGGTGCAGCCAGTCGGTTTCGATGAACACACCGGCTTCCTGAAGGGCACCGATATACTGACCATAGATCTCTTTGGATTTGGCCCAGTCTTCCTCGGTCATGCCAGCAGTCATTGCGGGGTCGGAGTAAAGAAGAAATGTGTAGCGCATTGTTTTGTTTCCTTATTGGTTGGTTGTTTGTTTGTGGTGATTAAGCCGCAACGTCGGCGATATTGGCAAGGCCAAGCTCAAAGTTCGGGCCGATCATGCCGTCCATGAAAAGCCCCATGACGCGGAACAAGGGGTTCACGCCCAGATCCATATCCATGCTCCAGGTGACTTCGGTGGCGCCATCAACAGCGACCGCAGAAATAGCCTGTGTTGGCTGGCCCAATGGCCCCAGATCAAGATCGAATGTCACCTGATCTTGCGTGACAGAGGCCACTGTCTGCTGGCCTGCCCCGTCCTTGCTTTCAAACGAGAAGCCAGATCCCACGCCGGACGTGGGGCCAAACATCTCAACCGAAAGGTTCGGGTCGAGATCCTTGTACGGGTTGAAGGCCTGATAGCCCGTGTTGGACGCGGCCAGTTCGATCACGGCCTCAGGGGCTGCATCAATGATGGCAACGCGCTCGATGTTTACGTGGCGCGGCAGGGCTTGGGTCGCGATGGCCAGTGCGGCAACGCCACATGCTGTGTAGGTGGCAATTTTCTTCAAGTTCATTGGTCTTTCCTCTCGTTCATATTTGAGAAGGGCTTTTTTGCCTCTTCACCCACACGACGGGCGGGACATGTGCCAATCGACAACGAGAAGAAAAAAGTTTGAGAAAAGTTTTGATCGGCCCTTAGCGGGCGTTCGAACACTGCAAGTTTTGGCTATCGTTTGACCGAAAGCCGCATTCATTGCGCGTACGAGGATTCAGGATGTTCGAATAGACAAACTGCAGGTAAACCCGACTTTTGCTGTGCCAGCTGGCGCTGGAGAAGCACGATATCGCAAATGGGATACGGAATTCGAAATTGGTTATGTAGGCTGGCTTTTGCAACCATCTAGATGCTTGTAAAATGGCCGCCATTTCTGATCCAGAAGCCGAACCCAGAACAGGGTCGTGCGGCAGTCGACGGGATCAAAGCGTTGTAAGCATTTGTCGGTTCTTAACGTCAGGATTATTTAGTCAGAATTGAGAAAGTGCCGCCATCTCTAAAACTAACCTCAGCGTCGATGCTCAACATAGGTTTGAGCAACATTTCAAAACTCGTACAGCTCTGAATTCGAGGCCATGTAGCTGTCCCAAGCGAACCAATAGGCTACGTGACCTGCTATTCGTGGTAGCCTATCTCCGCGGTCGTTGAGAAGAGCATCCTCTGTCACAGTCCAAGTGACACCATCGTGCGATTGAAGGGTGCCTGAGGCCTCCGAAAACAAGTGGGATCCGCTCTCATAGGCTCGCACAGACCTCGCCTCGGGGTTGCCGATCAGAACGAGGCCGTTGCCCAGCATCGTGTCGTTTATGACAGACGTGTCAGCGAATGCCCTTAACGGCCAAGCCTTGGAGCCACCGAATTGTCGAATTCCGAACACGTAGTCTTTTTGTTTGAGCTTGCTTTGGTCGACAGCGGCAGGGAACATCAAATCATCAGACGCGAAATAGGCGTTGTAGACTGTCCCAGATCCATAGTCGCGTGTGTGGCCCGTTTGAAGAGAGAGGACTTTAGTGTCTGGGTTGGCCTCCTGCCAATTGGCCCAAGTGTCGATCACAACCGGTCGTTGTTTCAGCTCAATTCCTGAATCAACCAAGACACCTGAGACGGGTTGCCCGGTAAATTGGTTCCACAGCGAATGTGTCCCGCGATCAAACATCAATTTGTTGGAACGATAGAGAAATCCTGATGAACCGAAGACCAGCGTTTCCTTTTGGCCCGCAAGCGAGGTTTCAAACAAAATGCCAGAGCCACAGAGCGTGCAATAGGCGAGCGCGACCGGGACGCCGCCGATGACATCGTTGAACATCTCATGCCAGCCCATAATCCTCAGTGGATAAGCGCGTGCGTCACCATTGATTGCGACACCGAATACCAGGTCGTCACCGCGCATGTAGTCGGCATCACTGCCATCAATCAAATCAGGATTATCGAGCGACGGGATGCCGTCTTTGCGCACACCGCCCCATGCGATTTCTTCGAGCCGGATGCGCATGGCGTCGGGTTGGATATGCTCAGGGCTTAGAAAAACTTCAAAATTCGGGTCAATTGCCAAGAAGATTTCGCGCTTGAACTTGATGAAGGAGGCATGCGGCGTCACCTCTGGGTGGCGTTCTTGCCACAACATCCAGTCGAACCAAGTCTTTGCCTCCAGCTCACCCGTGATGTGGGAGAGCGCTTTTGTCATCTCTTGCGTTGGCCCGCTGGTAAATCTCATGGCCGCTATCAGACCTGCCGCCATATCGGGGCGACCGCGTGTTTTGACTGCCTCGAGGGCTGCGAAGAACTCTTGCGCGGTTCCGTTGATGAGGGCGCGTTGGACTTGGTAGAGGTCGATGGATTGCGCCCCGATTTGCGTGGGCATCATCAGTGCAGAGGCAATGAGGGCTGTGGCTTGTCGGCGTGTCGGCATGGGGCATCCTGCAGTGAGATTGCATGAACGTAGTCGAAGGTCTTGCCGAATACAGCTAAACTTTTCGAGATCACCAATTCCATTTGGCAAGCGGGCATGCAATGGATTGGCCGACCCGTCATCTAAACATCCTAAAGGAGCCGTCATGTCCTCAGCCAAACCAGCAGCCGGAGCGCAGATCGAACCCATGAGCTTTGAAAGTCTGAGGCCAGCAGGCCCCGTGACGATTGGGGAGCCGAAGGACCGCTGGACCATGCTGTTCGTCTATCGTGGCAAGCATTGCCCACGCTGTAAACGTTTCCTCGACAAGCTGAATGCAGCGCTGCCGTCTTGGACAGAGGTGGTGGACGTTGTTGTGGTGTCGGCTGATACCAAGGAGAAGGCAGAAGCGGACTTGCAAGAATTCGGGTGGAATTTTGACCTTTGCTACGGGTTGACCGAGGCGCAGATGCGCGCGCTTGGTCTTTATGTCTCGGAGCCTCTTTCAGACGCGGAAACCACGGGCTTGTTTGCCGAACCCGGTGCTTTTGGAATTCGACCAAACGGAACCTTGATGCTCGTTGATATTTCCAACGGACCAGCGGCGCGCCCTGACTTGGAAGAGCTCTTGGATGGAATGAAGTTTAACATCGCCAACGACCGCCCCGAACGAGGAACGGCCTGAGGCGACACGGATGAGTTTGGTTCCATCCACGGGCGAGCCATAACGGTCAAAACTTTTTCTCTCCTCAAACGTTCTCACTTGCCGATTCTTTTTCCGACTTCGGCTTCTCAGCGTTTTGGGTAGGGTAGAGTGTCAAAAAATGCGTCTTACTCTGGGAGGGTTTCACAAAATGCCCCAGTTGCCATCCGTCTGAAAAAACCAAGCATGCGGCTGTTCATTTTGTCCAAATTCCGGTTGGTAGAAATTGCTTCGATGTCCTTCAAGACACTGAATCGCCAGTAGTAATTTGGGAATAACACGCGCTGCTAAATGAACGCGCGTCCGTATCTTCGACGACGTAAGGTCAATCATTGCGTTGGGGCCCTTTGGCGGCGAGCAGCTCAGGCTTCTAGCAACAGGGGAACCAGTGTTGACAAAACTGGTATACTAGTCTTGTAATTGGAGCATCAGTGATTTTGGCTTTGGTGGGAACGTGGGACAGGTTTGTGGCTCGGTTCTTCCATTTCTTGATGCCTAATCCTGTCCAAATAGAAACGGGGGAGGAGAACCCATGACTTTCACTAAATCGCTTTTCGCGGCTGCCACAGCGGTAGCCCTTCTTGCAACATCAGCTGCAGCTGAAGGCTGGCGCGCTTGGAATATCCACAATGATGGCCATCCGAACACGGCGGCGATGGACAAGTTCGCTGAACTGGTCAACACAGCCACGGGTGGCGAAGTCACCGTCGATGTTTTCCATGGTGGTGTTCTTGGCTCGCAGCCTGACGCTTTGGAGCAAGTTCGCATTGGCGCGATCGAGATTGGCAATTTCAACCTTGGTCCAATCGGTCCGATGGTTAAGGAAGCCAACCTAGTTTCGCTGCCCTTTATCTTCAAAAGCGTGCCGCACATGTTCCGCGTGCTAGAAGGGGAAGCTGGCGGCGTTATCGCAGGCGCAATGGGCGAAGCTGGCGTTCTGCCACTTGCTTGGTTTGATGCTGGTGCACGTTCGTTCTACAGCCAGAAGCCTATCAACACGCCAGACGATGTTGCCGGCCTGAAGATCCGGGTTATGAACAACGATCTCTACACGTCGATGATTTCGGCGATGGGCGGCAACCCATCCCCGATGGCGTTTTCGGAAGTTCAGCAAGCGCTGAAAACTGGTGTTGTAGATGGCGCGGAAAACAACTTCCCGTCGTTCAAAAACGTCGGCCACTTTGAGGTGACGACGCATTATTCGCTGTCCGAGCACCTGATCATCCCAGAGTGCATCTGCGTGAATACGGCCAAGTTCAACGCGCTGTCTGCTGACATGCAGGCTGCCGTGCGCGGCGCTGCTCAAGAGGCTGCGTTGTATCAGCGTGAGCTTTGGGCTGTTGGGTCCGCACAGGCGCGCAAAGACGTTGAGGCCGCTGGCATCAAGGTCAATGAGATTGCTGACAAATCTCCGTTCCAATCCGCAATGGACTCTGTCTACGCTGATTATCTGGCTACAAATCCAGATATGAAAGCGCTGGTTGAGATGGCGCAGTCGACTGAATAAGCCGCACTGACGGACGAACTAAAGAGCGCCCGGCTCCATTTCGGATGCCGGGCGCGCTTATCTCGGGAGGGGACACATGCGCGAACCAGACACACCACCTGCATTTCTGCGACCAATGGACAAGTTCCTTGATCTCTTGGCGCGCATTTGTGTTTTGATAGCGGGTATAGCCATTGTGGTCATGACCGCGATCTTTGCCTGGCTGGTATTTGGTCGATACGTCTTGAATGACACCCCTACTTGGGTTGAACAGGTCTCACTGTTGCTTGTCATGGTCATTGCGTTTTTTGGCGCGGCGGCGGGCGTTCACAATCATACGCACCTCTCAGTTGTGATATTTCGCAATATTGTTCCGACATCAGTGCGCACGGTCTTTGTCATCATAACCGACCTTCTGATGGCAGGGTTTGGCGGGTTGATGTTTTGGTACGGAATCGAGCTCACCAAATTTAAGTGGGGCACGTTGATCCCGCTCATTCAATGGTCAGAGGGGCTGCGATCCTTGCCCCTGACCATAAGCGGAGCACTTTTGTTCCTATTTTCCACTGGTCATTTGATCCGCCTGTTTCTGGGGCAGGACAAACGCCAAGATAACATAGATCAGGGCTGAACATGGGTCTCATGGTACTTCTCGGGGTCTTTGCCCTTTGCGTCTTCATCGGCACGCCCGTGGCCTATGCCCTTGGTATCGCTGCGCTGTCTGCTTTCTGGTTTGAAGGCCTGCCCTTGTTCGTGGGTTTCCAGCGGATTGTATCGGGGATCAACGTGTTCTCCCTGATGGCGATCCCGTTTTTTATCTTCGCAGGCGAGTTGATGTTTCATGGCGGGATCGCCATTAGATTGGTCCGTTTCGCACAAGCCGCCGTAGGGGCCGTGCGGGGCGGCCTTGGCATCGTTAATGTCTTTTCATCGATGCTGTTTGGCGGCATTTCTGGCTCCGCCATTGCCGACATCTCTGCTTTGGGCTCGATCCTGATCCCGGTGATGAAAGACAAAGGATACGATGCGGATTACGCGGTGAATGTCACTGTGACTTCGTCCATTGCGGGGATCATCATCCCACCTAGCCACAACATGATTATCTTTGCGCTGGCCACCGGCGGTGCCGTTTCGATCTCGAAACTGTTCCTTGCGGGCGTCGTGCCGGGCGTTTTGATGTGCTGTTGTCTCGCCCTTGCGGCTTACGTGGTTGCCGTTAAGCGCGGCTACCAAGCCGAGCAATTTCCCGGATGGACCGCGCTTGCGATTGCTTTTGTTGGTTCAATCCCCGGCTTGCTGACAGCGGTCATCATCGTTGGTGGCGTTCTGTCTGGCATCTTCACCGTGACCGAGTCTGGCGCCTTTGGCGCGATGTATGCCTTCATCGTGACCCTGATCGTCTACCGCAGCCTGTCGTGGGAAGGCTTCAAGACCGCCGTGATTTCATCCGTTCGCACGACTTCCATGGTCATGATCCTGATCGCTTGTGCGGGTGCGTTTGCATACATGCTGACCTTCAACCGTGTGCCAACGAAGACGGTCGAATTTCTATTGGGCATCACGGAAAACCCGATCCTTATCTTGCTGATGATCAATGCGGTGCTGCTCCTTCTGGGTATGATCATGGACATGGCTGCATTGATCTTGATCTGCACCCCGATCTTCATGCCAGTGATGAACATGTTGGGCATTGATCCAGTGCAGTTCGGAATGATCCTGTTGGTCAATCTCGGCCTTGGCTTATGCACTCCGCCCGTCGGAACTTGCCTTTTTGTCGGCTGCGCTGTTGGCAAGCTGCCAATGGAAAAGGCCGTAAGAACGATTTGGCCCTTCTACCTTGCCATATTCGCAGCGCTCATGTTGATAACCTTTGTGCCAGCAATATCCCTGACTTTGCCAAATCTCGTCATCGGTCAGTAACTCGGGAAGGGATACAGAATGCTAACCATCAATCGGCTCGACATTCAGGACGCCACTACGCTGATCGCTGGCGCACGCGAAAAGGCCAGCGAGATCGGCGTTCCGATGTGCATCGCGGTCACTGACGAAAGCGGAAACCTGATTGCCTTTGAGCGGATGGATGGCGGCAAGATCACCAGTATCAATCTGGCCATCGACAAGAGCTTTACGGCAACTGGGATCCAGAAAAGCACGCAAGCGCTTGGTGAGGTTAATCAACCCGGCAAACCGGCGCATGGCATCTCTTCGACTTTGGGCGGCCGCATGGTGGCTGTCGGGGGCGGCATACCTGTTCTGGTCAACGGAGAAGTGGTCGGCGGCATCGGGGTCAGTTCTGGCTCGCCGCAACAAGATCATGATGTCGCCCAAGCGGGCGTCGACGCATTTACGAACTCGTAGACGAGTTGAAATTGAGGACACGAATATGACGAAACCTGTGATTGGATTTATCGGCCTTGGACTGATGGGCGGCAACATGGCGGAGTGCTTGCAAAACAACGGTTTCGATCTTGTCGTCATGGGGCGCAACAGGGTGGCTGTCGATGCAACCGTTGCGCGGGGTGCACGTGAGGTGAACACACCAAAAGAACTCGCCGAGGCCAGTGACATTGTCATGCTGTGTGTGACGACATCCGAAGTTGTTGAGGGTCTTGTCTATGGCGACGACGGCATCTTGGCGGGCATCAAGAAGGGCGCAGTTCTGATCGACTATGGCACCTCGATTCCCGCTTCCACGCAAAAGATTGGTGCCGATCTGGCCCTGAAGGGCGCAGGAATGATCGACGCGCCTCTGGGCCGAACCCCTGCACACGCGAAGGACGGGCTGTTGAACATCATGGCTGCGGGCGACAAGGAGACCTACGAGAAGGTCAAACCAGTGCTAGACGTACAAGGCGAGAATGTCTTCTACCTCGGCGCTTTAGGGGCCGGCCATACGACCAAGCTGATCAATAACTTCATGGGCATGACAACGGCTTGCACAATGAGCCAAGCCTTCGCAGTCGCTGACCGCGCTGGTGTCGACCGCCAGCAACTATTCGACATTATGTCGGCGGGGCCCTCGAATTCTCCGTTCATGCAGTTTTGCAAGAATTACGCGGTGGATGGCGTCAGCGACTTGGGCTTCTCAATCGCAAATGCCAATAAGGATGTCGCCTATTTCCTTCAACTCGCAGAGGATTTAGGCACCCGCGCTCAGATCGCCGAAGGGACGTCTGCAAACCTTCAAGCCGCAATAGAGGCCGGTATGGGCGACGCAAATGTTCCGGAGATTTTTGATTTGTTTTTGAAGTTGGACAAGTGATCTAGCTTGGGTCTTTGCGGTGCATACTCACTCCGTATCAATGAAGCCCCCTGATTGGCGGTCCCAGAAACTGGCATAAAGCCCGCCCTTCGCTATAAGCTCGTCATGGGTGCCTTGCTCAACGATCTTACCGCCATCCATGACAATAATGCGGTCCATTTGGGCGATGGTCGACAACCTATGCGCAATCGCGATGACGGTTTTGTTTTGCATAACACCGACGAGGGATTTCTGGATTTCCGCTTCAACCTCGCTGTCTAAAGCGCTGGTTGCTTCATCCAGAATGAGGATAGGTGCGTCCTTCAATATCACCCGTGCGAGGGCCACACGCTGGCGCTGACCGCCCGACAGTTTCACACCCCGTTCGCCAACATGCGCGTCGTATCCTTTCCGCCCTTTGTTGTCGCGAAGATCTTTGATGAAGTCATGCGCACAGGCCAGCGTCGTGGCTTCAACCAGCTGTGCGTCAGTGACATCTGTTCTGCCCAGCAAGATATTGTCTTTCACCGACCTATTCAAAAGTGCTGCCTGCTGCGCCACCATACCAATCGCACTTCGCAGGCTGTCTTGATCTACATCCTTGATATCTTGGCCATCAATCAGAATGGTCCCGCCATCGGCCTCAAAAAACCGCAAAGTCAAATTGACCAACGTTGATTTTCCAGCCCCCGAGCGACCAACCAAGCCGATTTTCTCACCTGGCTTGATAGACAACGAGATATCCTCAACTCCGCCTTGGGATTGCCCATAATGGTGCCTGAGTTCCCTGAACTCTATCGCCGCATCGGTTACCACCAAATCAGGGGCGTCCTCCTTTTGCGGGATGGCAATGGGCTGTCCGATGGTCTTTAACGCCTCACGCAGAGACCCAACGCTGCGAAACACCCACCAGATTGAATCCAAAATCCAATCCGCCATAGTCGTGATCCGCAGCGACAACGCGATGGCCGAAGACACGACGCCAATAGAGGCAGCCTCGATCGACCAAAGCCAAACGCCGTAGCCGATGAACCCGACCATCACAATGGCTTCCAACCCGATCAGGACCGTCCATAAAGCCACACTGATCTGGCGTGTGATAAACAGAGTTTGGCGTGTGTCCTCAAGACGATGCCGCTGCTCGGATGTGATCTGGTGGCGCGGCGCGAAAAGTTTGAGCGTGTCGAAATTTGAAAACCCGTCGACCACAGTTCCAATCAGAGCGGACTTGGCAGATTGAAATTCTTGTTGTGCGTCAACCATCCTTGGTATGACCCAGACCAAAACGCCGATGTAAAGCCCAAGCCAAAGGATCAAGGGGAGCGCTAACCAAATCTCTGTCCCTGCCATCAGGACGACAACGCCAATCATATAAACCAGCCCGAAGCCGACCGCATTGATCGCCTTATAGATGATGTCACCGACGTAGTTGCCGATATCGACCAAACGGCCAGAGGTCCGCCCTGATAAGTCTTCTTGAAACCACCCGACGGATTGCCGGATTAAGTGGTCATAGGCCCGCCATCGCACGAGGTTTGCGATATTGCACTGCACCGAAATATCATTGACGGCGAGGCGTAGAAACTGCGCGAAAGGTCGAAAGAATATGACCAATAACGCAGCCCCCATGACCGCGAAACCTTCGTCTTCCCAAAACGTGGATGGAGAGCTCGCGACCATTTTGTCGATGATTTTTCCGGCGTATTGAATAAGCCAGACCTCGACACTGGCTGCCAGTACGGTGACGAAAACTGACGCAATCAACACCGCGCGCATCGGCTTGAAATGCGACTTGAGATACGGCCAGACCTCTGAATGAGGCGCGGTTTCAGACAAGTCATACGGATCGGTCGCGTTCAAAAAGAACCGAGTGATGCGCTCATAGACTTTGGCCATTACGTAATATGCCTGTTTCCGAATGTTGTAAGTTCACAGGCTACCGTGTTCTATGCAAAGTGTCAGCAAAGCGGTGCTTTCTTTTTTGCCAAATGCAGCTTGCTCCGCGATTTAATCCGCCCCATCAAAGAGAAAATTGAAGGCTTTGGAAACGGGCTCGTCAACGACGCTAGATCGCCCGCAGCATTCTTGGTTGCAATCTCTTAGTGAACGGCTGCTTTCAAGGGCGCGCCCAAGTTGTCTTACATGTGCCGCGAATGGCCGCTTGCGTCATAAATCGCGCGTCAATGGTTGGCAAATCAATCGGCCAGAACAATCAAACACCAAGCAACAGCTGTTGTTGTGGCGACTGGCAATCCGTCATATCTCGAAAATTTGCAAACCCTGATGCGATCTGAAATGCCCTAAATACGCAGAAGGCCACATAAGTGATCATGTGAATCACGATCAGCGCTGGGTTTTGGAGATAGTTCAGATTTTCCGGCTCTGCTGAACCTTGAAATGATATTGAGAACAGCCGGAGCCCACTTGAGAACATAGGAACAAGACAAAGAGTTAGAAGAACTAATAGTAGTTTTTTGTCGGATTGCCTGCTGTTTGCCATCCTGCTGTTTGCCATGTCGATGTGTCCTTTCAGCTCAACATGCACCTGCGTTTATGTTATTGAAATCTATCATTTTTGTATAAGTTTCATGCAAAATCGCATCCAATGTAATGATGTCGGAGTTGATCACCGAAAACCAACATTGTCCTGCGCGCCATTCGACAATGCTAACTTCGTTTCAAGAAGCGAAGACTAACGGGTGAGAGCCCTAGGCGGCCGATGCTGCGCAGTGCAGCAATAGTGACCTCAATCGAAACCGTTTGAAGTTGCCGACGGGGGAATGCACTATTGGGGATCAAAGGAAGGCCCACGAGCATACTTTACTCGGTCGTAACCGCTCTCTCTTGTCGGCCTCGCCGCAGTTCTTCTACCAAGAAATCAAATACCATTCGGATGCGGCGGTTTGTTTTTAGTTCCCGGTGGGCAACGAGCCATATCGGGAAGACGAGTGGTTCTAGATTTGGGAGAACACGGCGGACGGCCGGGTCTGCGTCGCCAATATGTGCGTCCATTATGCCAATCGCCACTCCTTGGCGCACAAGCTCCCACATGACCAGGTAGCTCTCCGTGAGCAACGGGAAGTTCGCCTTGGTCAGCCCCAAGCCAAGCGTGTTAAGTCCTTTGATCATCATACCACCGTGATCCAAATTCACGAAATCTGCATTGGATAATTCGCTGGGCTCCATTGGATTTCCGATCTTCGCGATATAGCCAGGGGTTGCGTAAAGCACAGCGTCCGCATCGCCGATCTTCTTAGCTATAAGATCTGGCTCGGTCGGCCGGAAGTTGCGAATAGCAATGTCGGCTTCCCGGCGTCGTAGGTCGCTTGCGTGGTTGGCGGCTATTATCTCAACTTGAATTCCTGGTTCCTGCTTACGCAGTTTTGCGATGATTGGCGGGAGCAGTACGGCCGAATAGATTTCGCTGGCCGAGATGCAGATTGTACCTTCTAGTGACTGCGATTGTCCGAGCGCTGCGAGTGAGATCTGGCCTGCTGCGCTTGCTGTTGCCTCCGCATTGGGACAACGAAAAAGCTGCGGATTATCTGCGCATCAACGTTGGTAAGAACGACCCTATGATTGAATGGGTTGTTGTGCGGCCTGATGGCCTTATCGACCAGATTAAGGCTACGAACTATCAAGTTTTCAACTCTCCAACCCGAAGTGCAATTTTTGATGCTGGGACGACGAGCCGTATAAACGTCGCACATTTTATGGCCAAGTTGATCAACACAGAAAACACTTGGAACATTGGGCGTGGCAAGATGCCTGTGATCTACAACGCGGCGTAAGCCTGACCATTGCTATCCTAGCAAAGTAAACCGAATAGCTCTTATTCAGTCGTCTGTATTTTGGTATGGGTCGTGAAGACACAACCGTCTAGTCGTCGCCAGCCGCTGTGAACGAAAACCTTGCCATCGGAAAATTCCAATTCGATGTCGTGGCCCCGAACCAATAAGCGATTATTTTCAGTAGGGATCAAAGTGGACTTCTGTTCCAACGGATCAAGAATACCCGTCGCATAAAGATCACCGTTCTCCCAAGAGATTGTAAATTCTTTGCTAGTTTCTTGCTGCAAGTAGGTGCCAAGAAAGAGATTTAGGTCAGCAGGCCTAGCTATTTCTATGGGCTTTACTTCTAATCTACGAAGGACCCTTTTTTGATGTTCAGGCCAATTTGGTGAGGCAACTTCCACGTCGACCTGCATAAAGTTCGATCGCATGATGCTAGAGGAACCTTTGCATAAGTCATTGAAGTCGTTCCAAAAGAGAATGCTCCCATCATAACCGCAGTATCCTCGCCGTCTGGCATCGGCGCTTTCGTTGCACCAATTAACAATAATCTCTTTGAAGCGTTCACCGCGTTTCAGATAGGTCTGCTCTATGTGTTGGGTAGCATCGTCAGGTGAAACATAAATCATTAGCGGCTGTAGCGGCAGGACCTTGTCGTCAACCATATTCAGGTAGCTGTAGATTGCGTGCTTTGAACAGCCTCTTCTGAATGCTTCCATCGTTATGTGTTGGAACAGCCCCGCATCAAGAATGGTAACTTCAGATACATGTCGCGCGTGGTCCACGCAGCGCTCCCAAGCTCTTAATCCATAGGCAAACAAGTCTTTGGTGGACAGTTGTGCAACAATTTTCTCGTCCGCTTTAAGCGGGTTAGAGGT
>CAZCEW010000008.1:0-44950 GCA_964497775.1 uncultured Rhodobacterales bacterium | reverse complement strand
TCGAACCCGTGGATGATGCCACGACCACCGCAGCCGCGACCAACTTCTGGCCCGCCAAGCTCCATCGCGAAAACACCGCCGCGCTTGAAGCAAACATCGCCGATCTTCACTTCTTCTCCGGCCAGTTTCTTCTGGCTCGAGGTCTCGATAATCGTCGGGCAGGCTTTACCGCCAAACAGAAGCGAGGTCGTGTCCGACTTTGGATCACAGCCAATCAGAAGCACGCGTTTGCCTTGCTCTGCCATCATGTGAGACAGGTTGGCCAGCGTGAAGGATTTCCCGATACCGCCTTTGCCATAGATCGCGATGATCTGCGTTTTCGATGTCGGCTCGTCGGCCACAACATCGGCCAGATCTTCATGCGCTTCGTCACGCAGGCGCTGATCAAAATCTTTCAGGTTTGGGATTTCATCTTTCATGCGACATGGCTCCAATCGAGGATCATTTTCAGGCAGTTCGGATCGTCAAATGCCTGAGCGTAGGCGCCCGACGCATCATTTGCGTCAGCGCGATGTGTAATGAGATCAGCCAATGACAACGCGCCGCATTCGATCAGCGCGCGTGTGGCTGTCAGGTCTTCTGCGTTCCATTCGGCCGCGACCCGAAACCGGGCTTCTTTCATGAAGGCCGGTGGAAAAGCAAAGCTCAACGGGTCGGAATAAAAGCCCGCCAATACAATCTCGCCGCCTTTGATCAGACGGCCAACCAATTCGTTGAGAAGCGCGCCGTTGCCGGACGCGTCATAGATGCAAGTATAGTCACGACGCTCGTCTTGATCGGGATGCATCACTTGATACCCCGTGGCACCGGATTGACGCGTCTCGTCAATCTCCCAAACCGTGGGCGGAGGTCCACCCGCCGCAACAGCCAACCGCGCCAACAAACGCCCCAAGACGCCGTGACCCACAATCAGATCCGGCAAGGATTTATCCAGACCGGCCATCGCATGGCGCGCTGTCGCAGCCAATGCGAGCAATGCGCCTTCGGCGCCGAAATCTGCGTCAATCCGAGCAACGCGCGACGCGGGCGTCACAAGCCGCTTGGCCGAGCCGCCGAACAGGCCTTTCACCTCGCCATAACAATTCGCACCCGGCACAAAAACGCGCTCTCCGACCTTGAAGCCGGTTTCGCGCGATGCGTGAACGACCTCACCGGCGGCCTCGTAGCCCGGCACAAGCGGATAGCCCATCCCCGGAAAAGGAGGCATTTTGCCCGACCAAAACAGCTTTTCAGTCCCGGTGGAAATGCCCGAATGAGAGATTTCAACGACCAAGTCACCTTCCGCAGGATCCACCAAAGGCAGAACATCAAGACCAATTTTCTTTGGTCCTGAGAGTAGAACGGCGGTGGTTTCCACGTTGATCCCCCTATTGGCGTTGGCTGGATGCTCTCAGGTTTGAAGCGAGAGTCGTTAGATTCTATATGTGTAAGTCTAAATTGACACACGCAATTGTCAACATCAATAGACACAAGGGTTTGTCTATTCTTCAGCCGGGCTTTCGTGCCGTCAGACAACTGGTCAGAAACGGCCGATCAGATCGGATTTTCTTGATTTCGCCAAAGCCCGCATTCGCCACCATATGCGCGATCTGATCCGCAGATCTGGCGCGACCCGTCGTCATCGCCATCGTATAAAGCGCAAAATAGACGTCACCCGCACGGGTGGGTTTTGCACCGCCGGACATCGGCTCCGAGATCAACAACATTCCGCCCACGGGCAATGCCTCGAAGACTCGTGCGAGCAAGGCCGTGACAGTCTCGTCGCTGTGATCATAGAGAACTCGGATCAAGCTAATCGCATCCGCGCCTTCGGGAAGTGCCTCATGAAAAGAGCCGCCCTCCACGTCCAAGCGCGCCGCATTTCCGGGCGGCACTTGGGCGACAACCGAGGGCAGATCGAACAATGTCAGATCAAGCCTTGCATATTTCGCCCGCACCGCGCGCAAGAAAGCACCGGTGCCGCCGCCCACATCCATCAAGCGCGTGACTGAGCTGAGATCGACCGACTTGAGCGTCTCTTCTGCAACCAAGCCTTGCGATTGCGCCATCAGATCGGAATAGGTTCCAGCAATATCTTCAGGCACTTCGCGGGCCGTTTCGCCACGCACGTAAGGCCAGAACTCCGCCAGTTCGGGCGAGGTTTCGCCACGCAGCAAAGCCACAGGATCAGTCAAATCGCGATAAAAGACCGAGTGATGCCGGATCATCTCTTCCAAGCCCGGCACGCCCAGCGCCGCAGCCCCCAAGCGCGCAATGCGGTACTCATCTTCACCACGGCGCGAAATCAAACCCAGAGCTGAAGCAGCCTGACACAAGATCACGGCCTTCTCAGACGAAAGCTCGGTCGCACGCGCGATATCGCCAATGCTGCGCGGACCGTTTTGCAAGAACCGCAACAGGCCCAATTCAACCACCGCCTGAAGGACCTGACTATAAGCAAAGCCCGAGACCAGATCGAAAAGCTGTTCCGCATCTTTGCGCGCGACGCGGCGGGTCAAAGGAAACGCAGCTGCCCAACTTTGAAACGATGGGCTCGCAATTCGGCGCATCAAGCGCGCATGAAAGCCTCGCACTTTCGCGGGCTTTCCCATGTCATGATCTATCGCGGCCATAGCCGTCAGACTGTCTGGTGAGTTTGCACAATATTGGGCGTCACGGGCGTCAAACGCTCCGCTGTTCGGCGTACAACTTCGGCCAGCTCGGCCTCGCCTGAGCAAGAGGGAATCGATGCAATCGCCCCGCCCAAAATATCCTTCAACCGCCGAATCGCGCCTTGCACACCCAGCTCTGACACGGCATTAGGCCGGTCGTGAATTTCATCTTGGCCCACAGGCTTGCCCAAAAGCTCTTCATCATAGAGCGTGTCGCGCAGATCATCGGCGACTTGGAACGCTTCACCAATTCTCGCACCCAATTCTGTCCACGGTTCGGGGTCATGCCCCGCCGCAATCGCACCCATGCGCGAGGCGGCTACAAACAGCGCGCCGGTCTTGGCACGGTGATAGGCGGACAGATCAACCTTCGGCTCACTCTCCCAAGCTTGACCCGCGCAAATGCCACCCGGCATGCCCGTCGATTGAGCAAGCGCCAGCATCAGCGACGCGCCCCGCTGGCAATCCACCATCGACTGCTTAGCCAGAGTTTCAAACGCCATGATAATCAGGCTATCGCCCGTCAAAACCGCCAAAGGCTCGCTATAGGCTTTATGAACCGTGGGCTTGCCGCGACGGATATCGGCATTGTCAAAACAAGGCAGGTCATCATGAACGAGAGAGGCGCAATGAATAAGCTCGATCGAGGTCGCTGCCGCATCAGACATCGCCGGCTGATCGTCGCCGCAGGCCTTCGCAACCGACATACAAATCTGAGGCCGGATCCGCGCGCCGCCCGGAAGGACCGCATGCTCAAGTGCGGCCGCAAGACGCGGAGGCGCAACACCGGACTGGCCAGAGCGAATAGCCCGCATCATACTTGCTTCGATCCGTTTCGTGAAAGGCATAGAGAACTCCCGCTATGTCTAAAAATTCAGACACCTCATGTGTAAATTATACTGGACAGTTTGCGAGGGGCTGTCAACAATGACTGACATGACGACACATGAGCCTCCAATCATTGTCATCGGTGCAGGCATCGGTGGGCTGGCCTCGGCGCTGCGGCTGAGCGCTGCTGGCCGTAAAGTGCTGGTGTTGGAGCGTCACGCACATGCGGGCGGCAAAATGCGAACTGTACCGTCACCAGCTGGCCCGATTGATGCGGGCCCGACAGTTATGACGATGCGTCCCGTCTTCGAAGACCTGTTTCGCGCCGCTGGCACGCGGCTCAGCGATCATGTCGAGTTAGAGCAACAACACATCCTCGCGCGTCATTTCTGGTCGGACGGAAGTAGCCTCGATCTGTTCTCTGATCACAACAAAAGCCAGCAAGCAATCGCCACCCTTTCTGGCAAGAAAGACGCGCAAGCCTTCGCGCAGTTCAGCGCCGATGCAAAACGCTTATTCGACGCTTTCGAAGCCCCGATGATGCACGCCGCCAAGCCAAGCCAAGCGGCCTTGATCAAACAGGTTGCGCGCGATCCGGGGCTTTTTCGTGCGATGGATCCCTTAAGGTCGCTGGCGGGGTCCTTGGCGCGCAAATTCAATGATCCTCGCCTTCGACAGTTGTTCGGACGCTACGCGACCTATGTCGGCGGCGATCCATCGCATGCGCCTGCCTTGCTTTCACTGATCTGGCATGCGGAAGCCTCTGGCGTTTGGGCGATCAAAGGCGGGATGCAAAAGCTCGCGCGCGCGCTTGCCAACCTGATCGAGGATCAAGGCGGAGAAATCATCTACGGCACAGGCGTCGGTGACATTATATTTGAACGGGGTCAGATCAGTGGTGTCCGCACAGATGACGGGCAAGTCATCGCCACCAACCAAGTCATTTTCAACGGCGACCCACGCGCCCTGTCCTTAGGGCTTCTCGGGTCCGACGCGACTGCAGCAGTGCCCACATCCGCCGTCGAGCCGCGCTCTCTTTCCGCCTATGTCTGGTCCTTTGCGGCGACACCCAAAGGCCGCGACTTGGTCCATCACAATGTGTTCTTTGCAGATACGCCCGAAGCAGAATTCGACGCCATATCCAAAGGCCAAGTCCCGCAAGACGCGACGCTTTACCTTTGCGCGCAAGACAGAAATGACAGCGCAACAGCACCGCAAAAACAAGAACGGTTTGAGATCATCATGAACGGCGCGCCGATAGGCGCAGACCCGTCCAAAGAGGAATTTGAAACATGTCGGACACAGACATTCAATCGCTTGGGCGCAATGGGGCTCAGCTTCGACGAGATGCCCACAGAACAGGCTCTAACAACGCCAAAGAGCTTCGAAGCTCTGTTTCCCGGCTCGGCCGGATCGCTCTACGGCCGGAGCCCGCATGGGCTGACAGCGGGGCTGAAACGACCAACCGCGCGCACGACGCTGAAGGGGCTTTATCTGGCGGGCGGCGGGGCACATCCGGGAGCGGGGATTCCAATGGCAGCCCTATCCGGAAAGCACGCGGCCGAAGCGATCTTGACGGACCTTGCTTCAACCTCGACGTCCCCGAAAACGGCTACGCGTGGTGGTATGTCGACGGCGTCTCCGACGACGGCACGCGCGCGATCTCGATCATCGGTTTCATAGGGTCGGTTTTCTCACCTTGGTACCGCTGGTCGGGCCGCAAAGACCCGGCAAATCATTGCTGCATCAACGTCGCCACTTATGGCCGCGGCGGGCGTTGGACCATGACCGATCGCGGCCGCGACGCACTGAGCCTCTCAGACGATACGTTTTCTGTCGGGCCCAGCCAGTTTCAATGGGACGGCACCAGCCTGACGATCACCATTGATGAACGCTCCGTGCCGCATTTCGACCGCGTGCAAGGGACCATCAAGCTTCACCCGAAAGGCGTCACCGATATCGAAGTGCCGCTGCACAGTGACGGCTCCCATATCTGGCGGCCCTTTGCGCCAAGCTCCGACATTGAGGTCAACCTCAACAAGTCGGGCTGGCAATGGCGCGGGCATGGCTATTTCGACGCCAATTTCGGCACCTCGGCATTGGAAGATGATTTCGACTACTGGACCTGGGGCCGCTTCCCCGTATCTGACGGCTCGGTCTGCTTCTATGACGCCACGCGCAAAGATCAGCCAGACGATCTGGCCGTCGCTTTGCATTTTGACGAAACCGGCAAGGCCACCGAAATTGAGGCCCCGCCACTCACCAAATTTCGCAGATCGCTTTGGGGCGTCCGGCGCGAAACGCGAGCGGATCAGGGCTTCACGCCGAGGCAAACCAAGATGATGCTGGACGCGCCGTTTTACTGTCGAGCGGGCGTTGAGACGAAGATCAATGGGCAGATCACCTCAGGCGTGCACGAAGCGCTCGACCTGCGCCGCTTTGCCAGCCCGCTTCTGAAACCTATGTTGGCGGTCAAAGTTCCGAGGCGTCGCAACTGGCCTTAGCCAAGCGGCACGTTTGCGGGGTTCTTTTGCATGACCGAGAAATTCAGTGCCGAGGCAATCGTCACCCAAATTAGATAGGGAACGAACAAAACCCCTGCAACAGTGTCTATTTGGAACATCGCAAGCATCGTGCCTGCCACGGAAAGCCACAAGAAGATGATAACGATCATCCCTGTCTTCAATCGCCGCAATCCAAAGAAAATCGGCGTCCAAAGCGTGTTGAGCGCGATTTGCAACGCCCAGAACGCCAAAGCGTAGGAATTTTCAGGCAGCAAGGCGACGCGCATCGCCGCCACCGCGATCAGAACATAAAGCACCGTCCAAGTGACTGGAAACACCCAGTTTGGAGGGGTCCAGTTGGGTTTTTCTAAGCTGTCATACCATTCGCCCGGCTGAAACACCGCGCCCGTGGTTGCGGCGGCACAACAGGCCGAAAAGAAAAGTGTTAAGAGAAGCCAATCCATGGCACGACCCTAGACGCTAATGCACCCAATGCAAAGCAAACTAGGCGCTGCGTCGGTCGCGTGCTTCCAATTGGGCAAAAACATCCAACACGGACATAGCGCGGTGCCGGTCAGGCGCGCCGCCTATGGCCGCCGCATCGACCAAAAACGCGACCTCTGGCAGAGGTTGGGCAAAACGCACGGCCGATTTGGGCATCACCGCTGACACCCCGGTTTGCAACACTGACAAGCCGAGCCATCCGAGCTTCTGGCGCCCATTGGTCCGTGCGCGTGATTTGAAACTGTCATACTCATTGCGCCGCACCTGAGCACCGATCCCCGCATAGATATGACGCGCGGCAAAAATCCCCGGTCGGCAATTGAACGGCAACACACCAATGCCCGGCTCCGAACGCAGATAAAGCCTGCGCGCCTCACCCAAAAGCCTGCGCGTCACCCGCCCCAAAGCAGCAGAATGTTTCGGCGCAGCAAGGAAGGCATCTGGATCAAGCCCTTCGTCTTCCATCATCTCGCGCGGCAAATAGAGACGACCTTCCAGCGCATCTTCACCGACATCGCGCGCGATATTGGTCAGCTGCATCGCCACCCCAAGATCGCAAGCCCGCGCTAACGCATCGGCATCACGTACCCCCATCAGCACTGTCATCATCGCGCCAACCGCAGAGGCGACCCGTGCAGAATAGGCTCTAACATCGGACAAAGTGTCATACCGACGCTCCATCGCGTCCCATGCGAGACCTTCCAAAAGCGCGTCGGGCAGCTCTCGCGGCATATCGTGATCGCGCACCATCGCCGCGAACGCGCGGTCCGCAGGCGCATCGCGCGGTGTGCCTTGATAGACCAAATCCAACCGGTCTCTCAGCGAAAGAACCGCCGCTGCCTTCTCGGCATGCAGATCAACCGCATCATCGGCCAGACGGCAAAACGCATAAAGCGCCAAGGCCGGATCGCGCACCCGCGCGGGCAATAGATGCGACGCCGCATAAAAGGACCGAGATCCAGTGCGGATCGCCGCGCGACAATGCGCCAGATCAGAGGGATCAATCATTTTGCCTCCACCGACACTGCATCAGGGACCAGTTTGCCCAAGACCTCCGCCGACGAAATCACCCCCGGCAGCCCTGCGCCCGGATGCGTACCGGCGCCAACCAGATAAAGACCCGGTAGTTCCTCCGACACGTTATGCGGGCGAAACCATGCGCTTTGGAAAATACGCGGTTCAATCGAGAAGCCCGAGCCATGTGGCGACAAATAGCGGTCGCGAAAATCGTTCGGTGTGAAAATTTCGCTGGCCGTGATCTTGTCTTTGAAACCGGGCAGAAGCCGTTCTTGCAGAACCTTCTCGACCTTCTTGCGGTAGCTCTCGCATTCGCTGTCCCAATCAACGGCATCCGCGTGACCCAGATGTGGGACAGGCGACAGAACATAGAACGTATCATCGCCATCAGGCGCGGCACTTGGGTCCGTCACGGTCGGGCGGTGCACGTATAGGCTCATGTCATCGGCGAGCTTTCCGTTGATGAAAATATCGTCGATCAGGCCTTTATAGCGCGGGCCGTTCAGGATCGTATGATGACCGACATCTGCCCAATCGCCGCGCGTGCCTTTGGTGCCGAAATACCAAACAAACAGTCCCATCGACCAACGCGATTTATCAAGCTTGCGGTCCGTCCAACGCTTCTTCGGCTGTTTGACCAGATGCGAATACGTATGGCCCGCATCCGCATTCGACACGACAACATCCGCAGGGATCATCCGACCCGAGGCTAATTTAACGCCCGCCGCGCGCCCGTCGCGCACCATGACTTCGCTGACCTCTTGGCCGTAGGTGAGCGCGCCGCCCTGGCCTTGGACAACGCCCGCCATCGCCTTGGCAATCGCAGCCACACCGCCCATGGCGTAATGCACGCCAAATTCTTTCTCCAGATGGCTGACCAGAATATACATCGACGTCACCCGAAACGGATCACCGCCAATGAACAGTGGGTGAAAGGACAGAGCCATGCGCAGGCGTTCATCCTTCACGCGCTTCGCGGCATGCGCATAGACAGAACGGTCCGCGCGCATCATCGCAAATGTCGGCAGCACCTTGATCAGGTCGAGCAGTTTGTGCATCGAGCGACGGCCCAGATCTTCGAACCCGAAGGAATAGCGCGCCTCGCTATCTTTGAGAAATTTGTCATAGCCCTTCAGATCACCAGGGCTTAGCCGCTCGACCTCGGACCTCATATGCTCTGTTGATCCGTTCGCCTTGAAATTCGATCCATCCGGGAACCTGATCTCATAGAAAGGGTCCATCGGGCGCAGATCGACATCATCATGAAAGTCTCGCCCGCAAGCCGCCCAGAGTTCCTCAAACACTTGAGGCACTGTGACGATGGTCGGACCAAGATCGAACCTGTGCCCGTCACGGTGCAAACACGACCCGCGCCCACCGGGCATATCAAGGCGATCAATCACCTCAACACGGTAACCTTTGGCCCCCAGCCGCATCGCCGCGGCAAGCCCGCCAAGCCCTGCCCCGATCACAACAGCAACAGGGCGGCCCGAGTGATCATCGGCGATTGTCAGATTTGGATCGAGTCTCGTCATGGCTCCACGCTATCTGTGTCCAGTTTGGTTTACAACTCTTGCTTTCAAAAAGATAAATCCGGAAATTTGCGCCAAATGCCTTTGCTTTATCGCCATTTTATGTAAATTTAAGTTTACAGTAGCAATCGGGAGAGTCGCTATAGAAACCGTCAGCATCAGCTTTTTTCGGTTTTCTTCACCAGTTGCGCGCCTATGGGCTTTCGCTCAGATGGGTGCGGCACGGCTGACTCTGCCCAAAACGCCTCATATCCGATTCTGGAAATTGCTTGGCAGTGGCACGGGCGAGGGCTTCACGCCGATCCCGAACACTGGCGTTTATGCGATCCTTGCGACTTGGCCGTCACTCGACGCCGCCAAAGCGCAGACCACGCATAGCGCCACCTACCGCAAATACATCGCCAAATCTGCCGAGCATTGGACCATCCATATGGCTGCCAGTTCTGCGCGCGGAAAATGGTCGGCGACCGAGCCTTTTCAGATCTCGGGCACAGGCGACGAAGGCGCGCTAGCTGCCCTGACCCGCGCAACCATAAAGCCGAAAGTCGCTTTGAAATTCTGGCAGCGCGTCCCCGCGATCAGTAAGGTGATTGGCGACGATCCAAACGTCGTGTTCAAAGCCGGCGTCGGCGAGGTGCCGTGGTTCCATCAGGTCACATTCTCGATCTGGCCCGATACCTCCGCGATGGCTAATTTCGCACGCAAAGACGGACCGCATGCCCGTGCAATTCAAGCTGTGCGCGCGGGTGATTGGTTCTCAGAAGAGCTTTACGCACGCTTCAACATTCTCGAATCCGCAGGCAGCTGGGGCGGGCAAAACCCTCTAGCAAACCTGACCACGCAGGAGGTCGCCTCATGACCCAACCCTTCCCGTTCTCAGCCATTGTCGGCCAAGAAGAAATGAAAACCGCTATGGTTCTCACGGCGGTAGATCCGACCATTGGCGGAGTTCTCGTATTTGGCGATCGTGGCACTGGCAAATCGACCGCCGTGCGCGCTTTAGCAGGTCTTCTGCCCCCTATTAGCGTGGTTGCTGATTGTCCTTATAACAGCGCGCGCCCTGAAGATTGCCCCGATCCCGACGTGGTTCTGAACAAACAAATCGTCGACCGCCCTACGCCTGTCATCGACCTGCCGCTCGGTGTGACCGAGGATCGCGTTGTTGGCGCTTTAGACATTGAAAAGGCTCTAACACAGGGCGAAAAGCGGTTCGAGCCGGGTCTTCTGGCCCGCGCCCATCGCGGATATCTCTATATCGACGAGGTCAATCTACTTGAAGATCACATCGTTGATCTTCTGCTTGATGTCGCAGCCTCTGGCAAGAATGTGGTCGAACGCGAAGGCCTTTCCGTGCGGCACCCTGCAAAGTTCGTTCTGGTCGGGTCGGGCAACCCGGAGGAAGGCGAATTGCGCCCTCAATTGCTGGATCGGTTCGGACTATCGGTCGAGGTCGCTTCTCCCACGGACATCGAAGATCGGATCGAGGTGATCAGCAGACGTGATGCCTATGAAACCGACCAAGACGCGTTTCTGACCCATTGGCGCGGCGAAGACGAAGCCCTACGCGAACGCATTTTGAAGGGGCGCAAATTGCTCGCCTCCGTCGAAGCGCCGAGGGGCATTTTGGAAGAATGCGCCAAGCTTTGTATTGCCCTCGGCTCTGACGGTCTGAGAGGCGAACTTACCCTGCTGCGCACCGCCCGCGCCTTGGCAGCCTTTGAAGGCGACAAAAAAGTCACCCGCGAACATCTGCGCAAAGTGGCACCCTCTGCCCTGCGCCACAGGTTGCGCCGCGATCCGCTCGACGAAGCCGGATCAACCAGCCGCGTCAACCGCATCGTCGAAGAGGTCCTTGCGTGACCAAAACCAGCGACGCATGGCAAAACGCCAAACTGGCGCTGACAATCCTTGCCGTCGATCCGATTGGGCTTGGTGGTCTGAACCTGCGCGCCAGATCCGGCCCGGTGCGCGACCGCTTTATTGCAGCACTTGCCCCGGCTCTCGCTCCTCGGAAATTGACCCGCGCCTATCCCGCGATTACCGACGATCAGCTCTTTGGCGGGATTGATCTGTCGGCCACGTTGCAAGCAGGCCGCACGGTTCTGACATCTGGTCTTCTGACGACGCCTAACACTGCGATCCTGCTGAGCATGTCAGAACGCTGCCCCGCCCCGCTGGCCGCGCGGCTCGCAATTGGTCTCGATCAGCGGAACCTCACGATGATCGCGCTAGATGAAGGCATCGAGGATGAGGCGACACCCGATGCCCTGCTTGACCGCTTGGCCTTTCACATCACCCTAGATGAGATATCACTGAACGATTGCCCTGGGATCGAATTTGACCACGACACGATTGCTGTTGCTCAACGGGCGCTTCCAAAGGTGAAGCAACCGAAAGACGCCGCAGAGCTTGTGACCCAAATTGCCCTGCGCTTTGGCATCACCAGCTTGCGCGCACCGCTTTTCGTTCTGCGCGCCGCCCGCGCGCTCGCCGCCTTGAGGCGCGAAACGGAGGTCACCGAGGCCGATCTCAGCAGTGCCGCGGCTCTCATTCTGGGGCCACGCGCGACGCTCCTTCCCGATGCACCGCAAGAAGAGGACGCACCGGCCCCAACCCCCGAAGATGCGCCAAGCGATACCGCTCAAAAAGACCCTAATCCTGCACAGATCCCCGAAGATCTTGTCTTGGCAGCTGTTGCGGCCTCCTTGCCGAAAGACATTCTCGACCGGATCGCTACGTCGAAAGCTAGCCGAACATCTGCCCCCTCAGGCGGGTCAGGTGATAAAAAACGCGGCAACCGCCGAGGCCGCCCGGTTCCGCCTCAGAAAGGCCAGTTGGGCAGCGCTGCACGTCTTGATCTGATCGCCACGCTCCGCGCCGCCGCGCCTTGGCAAACGCTCAGGCGTCAGGCGCAATTTGCGCCGAGCCGTAAGATCCACATCCGCCCTGACGATATCCGCCTCAAACGGTTTGAGGAGAAAAGCGACCGGCTTTTGATCTTCGCAGTCGACGCGTCAGGTTCTTCCGCCCTTGCGCGCCTGGCCGAGGCAAAAGGCGCCGTCGAGCTTCTTTTGGCCGAGGCTTATGCGCGCCGCGACCATGTCGCCTTGATCGCGTTCCGTGGCTCGGAGGCCGATGTCATGCTGCCGCCGACACGCTCACTGGTGCAGACCAAACGCAGACTTGCAGCTTTGGCAGGCGGCGGCGGCACGCCGCTTGCCTCCGGCTTGGAAGCCGCACTTCTTATGGCTGAGACGACAAAGTCCAAAGGCCTCACGCCCACAATTGCGATTCTGACAGATGGCCGCGCGAACGTGGCTCTTGATGGCAGTGCAAACCGGATCACGGCGGCAGAAGACGCCCGAACAATCGCCCGCATGATCCGTGCCAAGCAAACACCTGCGCTTGTGATTGATACCGGCAATCGCCCGCAAAAAGCGTTGTCTGATCTGGCATCTGAATTGCAGGCGCCTTACCTTCCCCTCCCCCGCGCGGATGCCCATCAGGTCAGCCAGGCGATCGAGGCCGCCCTTGGATGAACTGGGAAAGACACAAAGACACTTGGCCAAACGCGGCGCATAGCCGTTTTGTCGACCTAGGCAACCACAATTGGCACATTCAAGACGCTGGCAGTGGCCCGACCATCTTGCTTCTGCATGGCGCGGGAGGGGCCACACATTCGTGGCGCAAGATGTTTGCTGAGCTGGCTCAAACCCACCGCGTCATAGCGCTCGACCTGCCCGGGCAGGGATTTACGCAGCGAGACGACAAATCCCGAAGTGGCCTTGATGCTATGTCAAACGACATCACCGCTTTGCTGCAGCATGAGGCGATAGCTCCCGAGATCATCATCGGCCATTCCGCCGGTGCCGCGATCATGTTTCGCATCGCGTTAGATTGGCCAGAGGTCAAAAACACCAAGTTAGTGTCTATAAATGGCGCTTTAGGCAATTTCCGTGGCTTGGCAGGCTTGCTGTTTCCGGTGATGGCAAAACTACTCGCGCTTAACCCTTTGACGGCTTCAATCTTTGCCTCGACAGCCGCAAAACCAGAGCGTGTTCGCTCTATCCTGAAATCCACGGGCAGCCAGATCGATGCAGAGGGCGAAGCGCAATACCTCTCCCTCATGTCAGATCGCGGTCATGTCGATGCAACGCTCGCGATGATGGCGCAATGGAAGCTCGACAGATTGCTGACCGAGCTGCCGAAGCTGACGCAAGACTGCCTGTTCATCACTGGCGCAAAGGATCAGGCGGTGCCACCCGACACGTCCTCTAAGATCGCCGCGCGATTGCCTTCGGCCGTTCAGCACGAAATTCCCGTCTTCGGCCATCTGGTCCATGAGGAAGCCCCGGGTGAGGTTCTCGCCGCCCTTCATGATTTCTTGGACACGGCTTGTTGAGATTACCCTGTCACGGTGCTATCTTTGTTCCACCCTCGCATCTGGGCAAGTTGAAGATGCGCCACACAGGAGATGTAAGCTCTGACAAGTAACGCAAATGCGGCCAAGGCGTCGGCGACCACTCAGGCCGATAAAGCCGCCTCGATTGATCCCGGCACCAGTGAAGAGCTTCTGGATCATATCCTCACAACATTGTCTGAAGAGAAGGCCGAAGAGGTGATTGATATCGACCTCCGCGGACGCTCGGAGATTGCCGACTATATGGTGATTTGCTCCGGTCGCTCAACCCGGCAAGTCTCGGCCTTGGCCGAAAAACTCTCCGACAGCATCAAGCACAAGTTTGGTCGCATCGCGCGGGCCGAAGGAAAGTCGCAGGGCGATTGGGTTTTGATTGATACAGGCGATGTGGTTGTCCATGTCTTTCGCCCTGAAGTTCGCGAGTTCTACCAGCTAGAGAAAATGTGGCTACCCTCTTCCGATGCGACAGACCCTAGCTAAATGCGGCTGACGATCTGCGCGGTGGGTCGCTACCGGCAAGGCCCTGAGAAAACCCTAACCGAAGATTACATGACCCGCCTAGATCGTGGCGGCAAAGCGCTGTCACTGGGACCAACCGCGTTGATTGAAGTCGAAGACAAGAAAGGCGGCGGCAAGGATGCGGAGGCCGCTTTGCTCAGACGCGCCGTGCCTGACGGTGATCTGGTCTGCGCACTGGACGAGCGTGGCAAGACCCTAACTTCGCCGGAATTCGCCCATAAGCTCGCGCATTGGCGCGATGACGGTGTGCGAGGTGTCAGCTTCTTGATAGGTGGCGCAGAGGGTTTGTCGCCCGATCTGCGAGCCTCCGCAGACTTCTCCATTTCTTTCGGCAAGATGGTCTGGCCGCACATGTTGGTACGTGTGATGCTCGCCGAACAGCTCTACCGTGCTTCGACCATTGTGGCCGGCACGCCCTATCACAAGGCATGATCGGAGTAGGCAAAACGCTGGTGCTTGGTGCCAATGGAACACTTGGCAGATTGCTGCAAAAAGCATGGGCGCCACGTGATGACATGCTCTATCACGCACGCGACGGCCTCGCCGATATCTGCTTTGACATCCTGCAAGATCCATCAGCACTTGAGCGCGCGATCAATGCAGCAAAGTCGGTCATTTGCTTGGCGGGGGTCACGCCTAGCTCTGCGCAACCACGACCGTTTGACGACAATTCCCGCGTAGCCGAAGCCGTTCTGAAAGCTGCTGGCTCCAGACCATGTCTCTTTATGTCCACTGCTGCCGTCTACGGCGATGGCCCGCAGAATTGGTCGGAAACAGACCCGACCGAGCCGCTCTCCGACTATGGTGCATCAAAACTGGAAATGGAACGCATCGTGAGCGCAGCCAACGCAACTGCAACCTGTCTGAGGCTCGGCAATGTGATAGGGGCCGATGCGCTTTTGGGGACAGCTCGAGACGCATATTTTCTTGACCAACTCGAAGATGGCACCTTCCCGGTCCGCAGCTATATCGGCCCTGATTTGTTGTCTGACATTCTGCTCTCGCTTAGCGATCAAATGACAAATGGCGCGCAACTTCCTGCCTGGATCAATATTGCCACGCCGGAACCTGTGACCCTTAATGCATTGCTCGACGCCGCCAGCGCCACTTGGTCGCCGCGCCCAGCGCCTGAGGGTATCATTGCGCGCGTCTCCCTTCAGACCAAGCGCTTGCAGAATCTAGTGACCTTGCCAGAGGCTTGCAGCGCGCCGAAAGCGCTGATCGAGGACTGGCGCAAAGCAACCTCTCACGGCACTATGAGCGCGTAATGATCTGGACCAAACGCCCTTTCGATTTCTTCTGCGCAACTGTGCTGACCCTGCTCGTCTCGCCGATACTGGCCTATTTCGCGTGGAAAGTTTGGCGCCAAGGAGACGGACCGATCTTCTACCTAGCGGAGCGGATGAAGACCCCGGCAAAGTCGTTCAAACTGATCAAGTTTCGCACAATGCGTGAGGAGAAAACCCAAGATCGCGGCGTAACAGGGTCTGACAAGAACGATAGAATCACGCCGCTTGGCCGGTCCCTGCGTGCGCGGCGCTTGGATGAATTGCCGCAGCTTCTCAACGTGATCAAGGGTGATCTCAGCTTCGTCGGCCCTCGCCCTCCTCTGCGCCAATATGTGGAGCAGTTTCCTGAAATTTACGGCGAAGTGCTGAAGTCCCAACCCGGCATCACCGGACTTGCGACATTGAAATACCACCCTCATGAAGACAGACTTTTGCGCCAATGTCACACCGCCGCCGAGACGGAAGAAACCTATACAAAGCGATGTATCCCCGCGAAGGCGCGACTGGACTTGATCTACCAGAAAAACTTCACGCCATGCTTCGACTATTGGATCATCTACAAGACTCTAGAACAGACCTTTGGGCGTCGAAAAAATGGACAATCTCGCTAGAACCTACCCATTGATTTGCAGTCACATCTGCAAAAACACTACACTTTCTCAGTAAATTCCCCTTTCTCAGCCACTATTAGCCTGTTCCACTGCCTCGCATGGGCGTGCGTTGCTGTTTTGAGCGATCTGAGGTAATGATCTAGCCCAATCACAAGCTGCAGAAAGCGGCCGGGCAAAACAGGACCAATCCGAAGCGAATGCTGAATTTTGTTCTCTCTCTGAAACGAAATGACAAGCGGATGATCTTGCTTGGAGTGGACATCCTTTTGGTGCCCATCGTCCTGCTGGCCACTTTTATTCTTCAATTCGGGCTATCTGGCGTTTGGGACAAGTTTTTGTCCAATTGGCCGCTCGCAACCTTGCTGATGATGTCATCTGCCGGGCTGTCGATGATGCTCGGCATTATGCGCATTCGGCTAAAATCGTTCGAGCGAAGCGCGGTTGGAAAAGTCGCCATTTTTGCGATTCTTCTAGCGGTCGTCGCCTTTTCAATCTCAAGCCTTGGGCAATTGGGTCTAACAAAACGTTTTCACGTCACCTTCGGCATCCTCTTCTTTCTGGCCAGTGCCGGAAGTCGGATGTTTATGCTTGAGGTGCTTTTGTCGATCTACCGCCGCGATGGATCGATCAAGACGGTCTTGATCTATGGCGCCGGTAAGACTGGTATGCAGTTGGCCTCGGCCCTGCGCTCGCATCCCGATATCGTGCCAATCGGCTTCATCGATGACAATATCGCGCTGAAGAACCAGATCGTACATGGTCTCCCCGTCTATCACGGCGCGCAACTGGACGAGGTGCTCGACGCGATGACCCCCGACCGCGTCGTCATCGCTATGCCATCTGCGCCCAGACAATCCATAGCAAAGCTCGAACGCCGCCTTGAGGCCACTGGCATCGATATTCAGGTTGTGCCGTCATTTGCTCAATTGGTAGGCGAAGAAGCGCTGGAAGATCGCCTCAAACAAGCCGCACCGGGTGCGTTCTTGGGCCGCGATCATCTGCATGATCATATCGACATTGGCTGCGATCAGTATCACGGCAAGAACATCCTGATTTCCGGCGCAGGCGGCTCTATCGGGTCGGAGCTTTGCCGCCAGATCATGTCATGCAGCCCCGCACGTCTGATCTTGTTCGAAATGAGCGAACTGGCGCTCTACAATATCGAGCTGGAGCTTCGTGACATAGCACTTGAGCGCGGCGTCGAACTCGTCCCTGTTTTGGGCAATGTCGTGGATCGCGACCATGTGATGCGTGTTCTGGGCCTCTACGAGATCGACGTGATCCTCCATGCAGCCGCTTACAAGCATGTTCCATTGGTTGAATCCAATCCGATTGTCGGGCTGTCCAACAACGTGTTTGGCACGCTTAGCCTTGCCAGCTGCGCACGCGACAGCGAGGTAGAACGCTTCGTTCTTGTCTCAACTGACAAAGCCGTGCGCCCGGCAAATATCATGGGCGCGTCGAAGCGCTTTGCAGAAATCATCGTTCAGGACTTGGCGAGCAGGTCGAGCGGGACTGTGTTCTCTATCGTGCGCTTTGGCAATGTCTTGGGCTCGTCAGGCTCGGTTGTACCACTGTTCCAAGATCAGGTTGCACGTGGCGGGCCAGTGACGCTGACCCATAATGACGTCACGCGCTACTTTATGACTGTTCAAGAAGCAGCCCAATTGGTGCTGACCGCTGGCAGTTTGGCCGAAGGGGGCGAGATGTTTGTGCTTGATATGGGCAAACCCGTACCCGTGCGCAGATTGGCCGAACAGGTCATCGAGTCTGCTGGCCTGCGTGTAAAAACCGACGATGCCCGACAAGGCGATATCGAGATTGTCGAAACTGGTCTGCGTCCGGGCGAGAAACTGCACGAGGAATTGACGATTCGCTCAGGTCATATGACCACAACGCACGAGAAGATTTTCGCCGTCCGCGAAGAATTCCTCTCGGAACTTGAAATCGCTGGTGCCGTAAAAGCACTGCGCGACGCGATCTCAGACGGGGATCAGGATCTGGCAAGATCAGTCATCGAGCGCTGGATCCACGGCTATACCCCACCAATCGAGCAAAAACTTTCGTAAACAGACCCAATCCCGTCTCATCGACACGAAGAAAAGCGCGAGACAATTGCCGCGTTTTCACCACGAAGACGCAATCGTGTCGCCATGATTTTTGATGATCTTGCCTCGCAGCCTGATCAAAGCTAGTCAGGCCCGCTCGCTAATCGGCCACTTAGGCCACCTGTTGAAATGAAAAACGGCCGCGCAAGATGACCCCTCTCATACATATTGGTTACCACAAGACAGCTACCAGCTGGATGCAAAGGGAGCTTTTCCTGCCAAAGCATGGCTACTGCCAGCTGATCACTCAGGAAGAGGCAGAAGACTATATCACAGGCGCGCATGATCTGAATTTTGACGCCCAGAAGACCATCGATCATCTCAAGGCTCAGACCGACAAGATCGAAGATGGCTCGGTGCCAATGGTCTCATCCGAGATGATCGTTGGGCATCCGTTCTTCGCAGCACGCGAAAGCCTTTCTTACGCCAATCGGATCAAAACGATCGCACCAGATGCGAATATCTTGGTCACGATCCGGTCGCAAAAGACCATGCTACCGTCCGTCTATATGCAATATATCAGCCGCGGCGGCACCATGAAGCCGGAGCAGTTCTTCAACCTCAAATCGCTGCATTCCTATCACCGCTTTGATCACCAGCATTTCTTCTATGATCGCCTTGTCGGCCTGTATCAGAAGCTCTTCAAAAACGTTCTGGTCGTGACGCAGGAATCTTTGCGCACAGATCCACAAGGCACGCTTCAGCGCCTCGCAGATTTTTCTGGCAACAAAGTCAAACCGAGCCTTGATGTAAAGCAATCACGACGCCACGGTGTCAGCCCGCCAGAATTTGCGGTGCCTTTGCTGCGCCGGATCAATCATGTCCGCACCAGCACGCTGAATCCGTCGCCTGTGATCTCCTTGGGTCATGAGCCCGGTTTTTTGTATCTGGCAGCGGCCAAACTGTCTTTGACCAAAGCCGCAAAAACGATCTGCGGGGATCGCAAATACATCACGGAACTGGTCGAACGCGATCTGGCGCCCCTTTACGAGCAAAGCAACAAACGGCTTTCAAAGATGGTGGGCTATGACATCGATCTCAGCAAATACCCGCTGCCCTAGATCGCATCCGCGCCATTCTTCCACGGATCGGAATTGACCAAGCCGGGCGGTCCCGAGAACTCTTTGTAAGGCGCGCTTGCAGGCAAGCTTCCATCGCTTGTCGCATCTTTCCAGACACTGAGTTTCGTGAAGCTGCCTTCTACTTGCAGCCCGCCGCTGAAGCTTGCCAGAAGCAGTAAGATGCGGTTGGACGGCAACAGGTTCGACGTCGAGGAGAAGCTCTGATCAAAGACCAAATTGTCATTGACCCAGATCCGCGCAAAGCCCGAAACAAGATCAACGGCCAAGACAAGCTCGGCCTGCACAGTATCGATCAAAACACCCGCATTGGTCGTGGCATTGCTGAGCAGGATCACCCCCGCATCATCGCGCACCCTAAGCCGTAAAGCCCCATCCGGCATCGCTTCAAGTTTCAGATAATTGCCTGTCGTCGTCGCAATGATCTGCGATCCGGAGCTTGGCAAAACCGGCGCAAAATCCGCGCGCAGTTGAAATTGGCCAACGCCTGAGCCCAGCGGGTTCGGGTCAATGAAATGCGGACCCGTGCTGCTGGTCACAAACTCCGACGCCTGTCCCGTCAATGTGTTGGTAAGAACCGACATCTCTGGCAGTGGACGCACAGATATTCCTTCGACCAGATCAGCACCGACATCGACAATCGGCAGGTCCTTGTAGGTTTGCGCATAGTAGTCCTGCGGGAATTTGACCATGCCCGTGCTGCCACCCTCGCCAAAATCGATCACATCGCTGGGCACGAACACGCCTTGGTTTGGAAAAATGCGGACACGTCCCGCGACGATTTCTGCCCTCTCGGCAGGAGCGCCATTGATCTGCCAGCCCAAAACATCCGTCCAATGCGGATGGCTGTTATCAAGTGCTGTCTCGGAACGTGATTGTCGGATTGTAGTGATCGGTCCGGCAGTGGACCAAACCTCCACGTAGGCACCACTGGGCTCCCAGAAAGCCATGTCAAAATTGGGAACATCCCAATCAACCAGATCAGCCGCCTGCAAAATGGCATGCGCCGTCAAACGCGCGAGCATCGGCGCGCCGTCGTCAGTACTGCCGGCGGGATGGCTGTAATCGATCCAGCCCCCTTGCCCGTCTGACACCCCGTTTTGGTACGTCAACGGCTCCAGACCAGCGGGCAAGAAGACACCCGCCGCATGCGGGTTCTCGAGCATTTCGCGCCAACTTTCACGCGCCAGTTGCTTGTTCGTCAGATTGTTCTGCACGCCACCAGTCGCCAAGACAGTCGCGCTTTGCATATCCGCGCCAATGTCAAACCGGTGCGGACCATAAGCAACCCAACGTGTCCGAGACAGATCATAAAGCTCGCCAAACCAATGATCCGCCGTGTAGCTCGCCCCATTGCCGTAAGTGATTTGAGCCGGGAACGTCACAGCCGCACCAGTCGCCGTCTTGCCAGTAAAGAGCGGGAACAAAGCGTCCTCGTAATTCGCGCCCAATGCGCCGGGGGAGGCAAACCAAGACACCGCAGGCAAGCCCACATGCTGACCATCGGCGGTGGCAAAACTATGCAGCACCGCATCATCAGCCCAATCCCGGCCTGCGTTGCTATCGTCAACCAGCTCCCGAAAACCGGTGCCCGCAACGGCTTGAAACACAATCGCAAACTTGTCAGCAGGTCTTTCGCTAATCAAGACATTCGCCATGGCTGCAAGTGCCGAGCTATGCGGGTCAATCGCACTCAGATGTTTGACAACAGGTGCACCGTCAAACCACATCGCCTGTACTTGATCATCGGCCAAAAGCGTCTCTGGTGTCAGGCTGTCATGCGCCAGGGAACGCAGCCGCACGACTTCCGACTGCCCCCAAAGCGCGATCACATGGCCGACTCCAAACCGATTGGATGTATAGGATCGCACGAAAGGTTCTGACTGAACGCGCGCCTCAACGCGCATCCAATGCGCGCTACGCTCCGATGATAGAGTGGTAGACCAAGTCCCATCCGGGGCCGCAGTCGCCCAAACTTCCCAATCGGCCAAGAAGCCACCTTCGGAAACGATACGGCCCTCGATCACTTCACCCGGTGTGGCTGTGCCTGAGATAGGGATACTCGCTTGGTTCAATCCAACGGCCACCCCGCTGTCAAATAACGTCCGGTCTCGCGTGAAATCATTCACCGCAATCTCCGTCGTCGGCACCGGAGCCTCTGCTCCGCGCGCCTTCAAAGACGTCACCGCAATCCCAAGCATAATAGTCATTATCGCAACCTTCCATCCGCCGGGCCTCAAGCCCAAACGATGAAAAAGCGCGTTGGAAAACACTGCGCGGCGTTGCCGGGTCAAGGCACGAGACATCTCAATATGATCCAATGCCGTCGCAAGCATAGCATCTGCCCGACAGCGCGAATGGGCTATCACAGCTCGCGACCTTGTTGCTCAAGACTTCTATCCTTGAACGGGCTCTTTACACCTTGTTCACGTCAAACCCGACACGGCCAGCTCATGTTCCATCCGGTCTGCGAACCCGAAACGGCCGTAAGCTTCAACCTCAATGTCCTTTTGCAAGACACGCGCAGGGTTACCCGCAACAATACTGTTGGGCGGAACATTCTTAGTCACAACCGACCCCGCCCCGATGACCGAGCCGTCACCAATCTTCACCCCCGGCATTACAATAGAGCGCGCACCGATGAAGCAGTTTTCGCCGATATGCGTATGCACGAACAGCCCGCGCGTGCGGTCATGGGTGAGGATCGCGGTGTCAAAGGCGACATAGGAATACGCGCCGACATGGACACCTATTGGAAAGGTTCGATCGAACTTCGCAGACAATGAAAACTCCGCTGTTGGGCTGATATCCATGCCCATGATCTTTGTCAGAAAGAACCTTCGCGCCCCAATCAAAACGCGGCGTAGCCCAGCCAATTTGTTCAATCCGCGTCGTTTGGCCTTTGCGGGGGCTGCGCTTGGGTGTTGGACGATCTGTGCATTTTTCGTCAAATCCATCTTGTTTGATCTCCTGAAGTTTCAGCTCCGTTTACCCTTCGCTCTTAGTGTTGTTTGCGCGGGATTAGGGTGCCGGGGGGTATGGGATGTCGGGTGTTACAAAATGGCGGCTGCTGCTCGCCTGGCTGGGGGTCACGCTCTCCTGTTTTGCCGCGCATGCCGAGCCTGCGCCTGTGGGTGAATTGCACCATTGCGCTCGTCTCGGCACCGCCGATTTGGCTCAGAATTATCCCAGCTATGATGAATATTTTCTGAATCTCGACGGGCGATCTCCACGCATTCGCGTCGTGGTCAGAAACGCTGCCGAACTTCGTGCAGCCGTCGACGCACAAGAGGGCCCGACCGAGTTGATATTAGACGGGCAAAACTTCGGCGCTTTGCATTTGGGCATCGGTCAAGACCGGCTCCTGATCCGATCCAAGACTTCTGGCAACGCGCGGGCATCCTTTAGCGCGATGCGACTAAACGGCAGATCAAACGTGATGCTGGCCGATCTTGATCTCGCCGCCCCGCCAGAGATGAGCGCCGCCCATGTGCACGCCCGCCCGTTCCAGATCAAATCCAGTCGCAACATCACTCTCGCCAGGTTGCGCATAATCGGCCAGCGTGCCAGCTCCGGCGAAGGCTGGAGCATTGGTTACCCGCTGGGCCACGGGCTGTTCATCGCTGGCTCTGATGGCATCACTTTGCAAAACTCCTGCCTTGAGCTCTGGCACCGCGGGGCTGTCTTTCGCGAAAGTTCAAACCTTTTGGTACAGGGAAACGAGATCCGCTCGATCCGATCTGACGGATTGAATTTCGTGCAAGTCAGCAATGTGATTATCCATCGAAACCACATCCATAATTTTGAGCGTTCCCTGTCCTCTCCCGACCACGCTGACATGCTGCAATTCTGGACCAAGGGCACAACCCGCGGCTCGCACAATGTCCAAATCACGCAAAACCGCTTCGATTCTGGGCACGGAAGTTTCACTCACTCAATCTTCATGCGAAACGAACTGGCTGAAGCGGGCCAACCGATCCTCTATCGCAATGTGGAAATTTTGGACAATCTGATTAAGAACGCGCACTCCCATGGCATAACGCTCGGCCATGCCGAAAGCGTCTGTATTTTTGGAAATCGCTTAATGCTCAATCACGCATCGACACCTGCCCCACATAAAAAGCCGCAACCGATAATTCGGCTCCATAGCTCTATCCTCGGCCGAACTGAGACGGGAAGCTCTGTTAGGCGGGCAAGGAGATGGCAGGTCATTTCTCAGATTTCCATCGTCGAGACGGGGCAAGCTTGCAAGGATTAACCACTCGCTAACCTTGGCGTCGCAAAACTGGGTTAACCCAATCGAAAGCGTCTAAGCGAAGCCATGCAAGCAAACAGCCCTTCTTTCTTGAGCTACAGTCAAGCCCTGCGCCAGAGCCTACAAACGCTGCCTCTGCCAGTCATCTTGTACCTGATCTGTGTTGTAACGCCGATCCGTTTCATGGCGGGTCCGCTACAGATGACCAACCTCAGGCTCTATCTCGCGATCATGTCAGTTGTGTTGATTTACAAAGCCATCAAGCGAGAAATGCCACCGCTCATTCCAAGCGACATCTTGTTCATTGCCTATATGCTCACAGCAGGCGTCGCGATGTCTTTCACAACGCCTTCGCAAGCGATTGAGAACTTCGGCTCCACCGGGCTTGAATTCTTGGGAGGCTACTTCATCGCCCGCACCTACATTCGCAACCGCGCGCAATTCACGGCACTGATTATCGCCGCTTGCACGCTCGTCTTCCTAAGCGCACCGCTCGCGTTTTTCGAGACCATCACAGGCACACCACCCCTAATTTCGGCACTTATCGCTGTTCCCGGCCTAAGCAGCGTGGCGATTGTCGACATCGACCCGCGCCTAGGGCTCGAGAGGGTACAAGCGCTCTTCGCTCATCCGATCCATTACGGGCTGTTTTGTTCGTCCATCGCAGCCATGGTCTTCGTGGGGCTTAGATTTACGCTCGGATTCAAGACGCGCGCTGTTTGTCTGATCATCCTTTCAGCATGCTGCTTCATAGCGCTTTCCAGTGGCGCGTTGCTTGCGCTTCTTATCCAGCTCTTCTTGATTGCCTGGGCTTTCACCTTCGACAAACTGCCCGGCCGTTGGCTGATCCTAAGCCTTGGTGTCTTGTTTTGCTACGTCGCCGTCGACCTTCTTTCAAACCGGACACCGATCAAGGTCTTCTTCACCTATGCTACCTATTCCGCACATAACGCCTATTGGCGCGGGATCATTTTCGAATGGGGGCTGAAAAACATATGGGGCAGTCCCATCGTTGGCATTGGTCTTAATGATTGGCTACGTCCACATTTCATGCGCTCTGGAAGCATCGACAACTATTGGCTCGTCGTCGCAATGCGCAACGGCCTGCCCGCATTTGCTCTGTTGGTGAGTGGCTACCTATGGGGGCTTTGGAAAGTCTGCCGCAAGCCTCTTGGAGATGACGTAGCACTGCTAGCCCTTAGGCAGGGATGGGCGATATGCTTTGTTGGCCTGACCTTCACGCTTTGCACCGTCCACATCTGGACCGCGATCTATTCTTACGTGTTCTTCTTGTTCGGCGCGGGAATGTGGATTTTGGCCCCTCAAGAAGCGCCGGCTTCCAAAGCCCAGAATAATCCGGAAGCCTCACCTCTCAGCAGGCGCGTAAAACACGAACTCACCCGCGCTTAGCGCAGCTTTCAGTACCCTGTCCGGCGTACGACAGCGCGCACAGTCTGAAACAAGATGGATATGTCACATCCGAAACTAATGGCTTGCCCATAATCGTCATCGAATTTCACACGGTCCGCGAAGGCGGATGAATTTCGCATCGAGACTTGCCACATGCCGGTCACTCCGGGGCGCAGCTGGAAATATGCGTCGCCGTCATAGAGATCGACCTGATCTTCCATCATTGGCCGCGGCCCAACTAACGACATGTCACCGATCAGGACGTTCCAAAGCTGCGGCAGCTCATCCAAAGAAGATTTGCGCAAGATACGCCCGATCCGCGTGACGCGCGGGTCATGTTTGAGCTTTTGGGTCCGCGACCACTCCGCCTGCGCATCTGGGTTAGCGACAAGATAGGCTTTAAGATCCTCTTCTGCATTGGGCTTCATCGTCTGAAGCTTCAGCATTCGGAACACGCGGCGATTCTTGCCGATACGCCTTTGCGTATAGAAAGGCGCCTGCCCTGTCAGAACAACCAAGGCCGCAAGAACAGCAATCACCATGATGCTGAACGGCAAGGTGGCAATCACCAAAACCAGATCAAACACTCTCTTGAGGTGGTTTGAATAGAAACTGTCTTTGACCATTAAACTACGTGTTCCGTCCTCAGCAAAGTAGCCGGAGCTACCAACGTTCCTTATGTCGGCTCGCATATTCATTCAAGCGGCTCCGCTTTCTCAAAGAGGGAATACCGAAAACAGGTAGGCATCGAAGGTTTCAAAAACCTGAATCCAAGAGCACCCTACCAAATACTCTCAACCGTCCAGATGACTTAATCTTGTTTTAAACTTTCAACGGTCTGATCCGGACAGAAGAAACCCATACGGTTTGAGTCGAAATGTTACGGTTTAGTTAGGACAACGTCGAAGGGATTTCCGTCCAATTGGCTGATTTTCGCCAATAATTCCGCAAACGGCCAACACGAACCGCACCGAAATAGCTTCGCCCAAGAGGAGATACCAAATGTCAGAGCGATCCAAAATCCTACGCCCTGTCTTACGTCGTTTGCCAATATTCGTGTTGGTCTTTGGGCTTGTCTCGGCCCTTCTTCTCGGCGCGATCCAAAATCTGCCTCGGAGCTATCAAGCTAGTGCAAAGATTATCGCGGTGCCATCCGCTCCGACGCAGAAAACCCCCACGCGCGGCACCGAGGTTTCAGTCGCGCAAAAGCTCGCGGTCATTGAACATCGTCTTCTGACCCGCGCTCATCTCACAGGGCTGACTGACGCGTATCCAAGCTTGGTTCCTGAAACGACGACGCCCGAGAGGCAGCAGAGCGCTATTCGCAAAGCCATCTCCTTCGAGACCAAAGCAGGCAGGGACAAGCCGACGGTTCTCACTTTGGCATTCGAACACAAGGATCCCGTGCTTGCGGCTCAGGTCACCAATTATCTGGCGCGATCCGTTCTAAACGAACACTCAACTTTGCAGCTAGAAGCCGTCGGGAAGCGCCTGGCTTTTGTGCATGATCAAGTTGCGCAGGCGCGCACTGTCCTAACGAAGCGAGAAGGCGAGCTGGCGGCATTTCGCGAAGCAAATTTCGAAGTCTTACCAATGCAAATCAATCGCTACTTGCAACGCATCTCGCGCATTGACGACTATCTGATCTTTGGCGCCGCGCGTCAGGATAACGCTCCAATCCTTGCGGTGTCAGACACACCCTTGCGCGCGCTGGAAGATCAGCGCGATGCCGCTTTGGCCGTTTTGACGCCTCAGCACCCCACTGTAAAACTGATAGAAAATCAGATCCAGCGTGTCCGTGCCTCTCAAGACAGCACACCGCTTCTTGCGTCTGACACAGGCTCAACCGCCGACAAGTCCTTACTTCTCGCCGAGAAAACCCGTCTCGCTCAGATGGTGATGGACGGCCCAAAAGTCAGCAAGGAGCTTGCAGCACTCGAACGAGATCTCGTGCTGGCCGAAGCTCGGTTTCAAGACACGGTGCAAGACCTCGCCCAAGCCGCCACGAATGAGCGAATGGCAGCCCAGCGCGAGAGCTTGCAACTCTCGCTTCTTGAACCGGCAATTGCGCCGATCAACGTGGTGGGCCCAAGCAAAATGAACTTAGTAATTGTCGCCCTCGCCCTCGCGTTCATTATCGCCAGCGCGATAGCGATCTGGCGCGAGAAAACTGACAAGACCGTTCGGAGCCCCTCTGATCTTACCACCGCTGTCGGATTGGCGCCATTCGCCATCATTCCCAATCTCGCCTGAACCCCCTCCCGGAGAGACGTTACATGCAACACCTCAAGAACCCTGATGATCTGATTTGGGCCAGTCGGCGCGCCTCCGGCCTTAGCCTAGACGCGGCACCTATCAAGCCGGCTCCTGCGCCGCCTACCCCGGACCAAGCATGGGCGCGTTTGACCGAAATCCGGCTCGACCCGATCGCATTAGCGCGCAATGGCCTGATCCACGACCCGAAGCGCCCGGGTTGCGACGCCATCGATATGCTGCGCACCCGGACGTTGCGCCATTTGCAGGACCGTAAGGCACGGCGCATTGCGATTACATCGCCAAGCCAAGGCAGCGGAAAGTCCACAATCGCAGCCAATCTCGCGCTAAGCCTCGGCAGGCGTGAAGATCTGCGAACAATCTTGTTCGATTTCAATCTCAGAGCCCCCGTCTTGATCCATCGATTGGGTCTGATGAACCGCGGCCCGAGGTTCTCCGCGCTGCTCAACACAAGGCGCGCCTTTGACAGCTCTACGCTGCGGCTCAAGGAAAACCTTGCCTTCAGCCTTTCCGCCACGCCAGTCGACGCTCCGGCCGAGGTCTTGGCCGCGAAACAGACCAAAGCGCTGATTGCCGAAATCGAGAAGGATTTCAAACCGGATGTCATGATCTTCGATCTGCCCGCAATTCGCCCCGGCGATGACGCCGTGGCTGGGTTGGGCTTGGCCGATTGCGCCTTGCTTGTTGCGCGCGCCAATGTCGACAAAACCGACGACATTGACGATGCCGAGAAGACTATCAATGAGCACACAAGCTCGCTCGGCGTTGTAATCAATGATTGCGGCAAAGCGCAAAAGCGCGCTGGATAATGATGGCGCCGACGATATCACAAAAGCCCGTGACCAACCGCGCGTTTCGGGCTGGCAGATTGCTGTTCAACCTGTTTGACCCGCGCATGTATCTGCATGGCTTGCGACTGCTGAACTATTACAACTACACACATGTCGCTCAGCGGCGCAGGCTGGTGCTTGGACGGAACGTGGCGATTAGTCCAAATGTCGTCTTCGCCCATGCCGAGCGGATCGAGATTGGTGACAACGCGCATCTCGGTGCCCGCTCCATGCTTTGGGCAGGCCCCGCGGCAGGGCACATCAAAATCGGCAAGAATCTTTTGCTGGGGCCGGGCGTCTTGATGACGGCGGCAAATTACAGGTTCAATGACGGCAGTCCCGTCGCCGAGCAACTAATGGAAGAACGCAGCATCGTCATTGGCGATGATGTCTGGATCGGAGCGAATGCAACGATCCTACCTGGGGTAGAAATTGGAAATGGTGCAATCATCGGTGCCGGAGCGGTCGTGCGAACGACTGTTCCCGCGAACGCGATCGTAGCGGGAGTTCCCGCGCGCGTCGTCGGCCACCGGAGCATACAGGACTTGCCCAATGACCAAACTCGCCTCCGTCATCATTCCTCACCACAACGATCCCATCCGCCTGAAGCGTTGTCTGAAAGGCCTTTCTGAAAACGCGCTTCTTGCTCGGACCGAGATCATTGTCGTCGAAAATGGCAAGATCCGCCTGACCAAGAAATTCAAATCCCGTCATCCCAACATAACCTTCATTCATGAGCCACGCGCAGGCGCTGCCCATGCGCGCAATGCAGGTGTCGCGGCAAGTCACGCGCCGTTGTTGTTCTTTCTTGATTGCGATTGCGTCCCAGGTCCGCAATGGCTGACTTTTGCGCTGACAGCCGCCATGCAGCACGACATCACCGGTGGTGCGGTAGATTTGTTTGATGAGACCCATGGCCCCCGCAGTGGCGCGCAGGCCTTTGAAACCGTCTTCGCTTTTCAGCAAGAAGACTACATTGCAACCAAAGGCTTCTCGGTCACCGCCAACCTCGTGACACGTCGCGAAATTTTCGAACATGTCGGACCATTTCATGACGGCGTGTCAGAGGATGTCGAATGGTGCCACCGCGCCGGAAATCTGGGCTATGAGATCAACTACAAGCCCCAGCTTAGAGTGAAGCATCCGACCCGCAGCGATTGGGCAAAGCTAAAAGCGAAATGGCACCGCGTTACGCGCGAAATGCACCAGTTGAACCAATGCCGTTTCAAATGGGCGGCACGCGCGATCATGCTTCCGATCAGCGCCATCGTTCATATACCCAAAGTCGCGATGTCGAAAAAACTGACCAGTCTGCGCGACCGACGTCTCGCAATAATGGTGCTCCTAAAGCTCAGACTCTGGCGCGCGGGACATGCTGCAAGACTGGCCTTAGGTGGTCAGTTGCGCGCATAGATATCATCGTAGCGCGTAATATCATCTTCGCCAAAATACGTCCCCGTCTGCACTTCGATCAGGATCAAAGCATCGTCACTGGTGTTCTCTAAACGGTGTTTTGAGCCCGTCGGGATGTAGATCGATTGGTTCTCAAACACCTGAAAGGACCTGTCTTCGATTGTGACATCCGCAATGCCTGAAACGATAACCCAATGCTCGGCTCGACGTTTATGCGATTGCAAGGACAGCTTGCCGCCCGGATTGACCACAATGCGTTTGACCTGAAACGTCTCCGCTATGACGAGACTTTCGAACCACCCCCAAGGCCGAAAGTCGCGCTTTGTCTTATCGGCCTGATGCGCGCCGTCTTCGCGCAAGGCTGTCACGACTTGTTTGACGTCTTGGGCGCGGGACTTATCGGCGACAAGAACGCTATCGCCAGTCGCAACGACAATCATGTTCTCGAGCCCGAGCCCCACGACCTGTTGATCATTTCCCTCGGCGCGCAGGAGCGTATTGCGACAGTCCATCGCCAGAGCATTGCCCTGTGCCACAACCTGATCTTGGTCACTGTCCGCCTCGCGAAAGACGGAATCCCAATCACCCAGATCAACCCAATCGCCGGAAAACGGCATGACACAGACGTTGCCCGCTTTCTCCATCACTGCGTAATCAATCGACATATCATCAAGCGCTTGCCAGCTGGCACAGCCAAGTCGCAGGAAATCCAGATCACGCTCAGCACTGTCGAGAGAGGTTTGCACAAGATGCAAACTCGCCCGATCATAGGCGCGATAGGCGGCGATGAGGGTTTCGGCGGTGGCCAAGAATATCCCCGCATTCCAAAGGTGCTTCCCATCACTGGCCATCGTTTCTGCCGCAGCCTTATCCGGCTTCTCGACAAAGCGTTTGAGCGCAGTCCCAGAGTCATCATCAAGGTCTAATTCCAGATAGCCATACCCAGTTTCGGCCCGAGTGGGCTTGATCCCGAATGTCACGATCTGGCCAAGCCGCGCCATACCCGCCGCTTCAAGGACAACATCGCGAAAAGCAGCGACATCCGTAATCTGATGATCGGTGGGGCAGATCAGCATCAAACCGTCTGCATTCGTCTCCGCAATCCGAAGCGCCGCTGCCAGTATGGCTGGCCCAGTATTGCGTGGGCTCGGCTCGATCAAGATATCGCTGGGACAAATCCCTGCCGCTTGCAATTGATCCTTCACGATAAATCGATAGTCCGATTGTGTCACAATCAACGGGTCGGCAAATCCTTCACAATGAAGCCGCTTGGCTGAAGCCTGAAACGGGCTTTCATCACCCGTAAGCGCCACGAATTGTTTCGGGAAACTCTTACGCGACAAAGGCCAAAGCCGCGTCCCTGATCCGCCACTCAGCAGAACCGGAGAAATCAGATCAGCTCGCGCACCAAGTGGTGCGTTTGCGATGAAATCTGTCGAAGAAAAGTAAGTGTCGCGCATAGGGTTTGATGCTCCGTCTTGGGACGTATTTGATCTGTGTTTCGCCCCGCACCGGCTTTGGGCAGACTAGCTTCAGCTTGGTTTCCGAAAGGTAAATCCCTGCAGTCGCAATGGTTGAGAAACCCGCGCCAGACCCGTAGAAGTGAATGAAAAGAGGATCGAGCCGATGACCACTCCCAAACCCGTTGTCTTGTGCATTCTGGATGGCTGGGGCTTGTCTGACGTCAAAGAAGGCAACGCGCCTCATCTGGCGCATACGCCGACCTTCGACAAATTGATGTCCACTTGCCCTAACGCGACGCTCATTACGCACGGGCCGGATGCTGGGCTTCCCAAAGGTCAGATGGGCAATTCCGAGGTCGGGCACACCAATATCGGTGCGGGGCGCGTCGTCGCGATGGATTTGGGCCAGATCGATCTGGCCATCGAGGATGGAAGCTTTTTCGACAACGCAGCCTTCGCAAAATTCGCCGATGATATTCTAGCCAGTGGGGGCCGCGCGCATATGATGGGTGTCGTGTCGGATGGCGGTGTTCATGGTCATCTGTCCCATATCATTGCCGCCGCGAAATTGCTGACGTTAAGGGGCCTTGAGGTCTCGATCCATGCAATCACAGACGGGCGGGACGTGGCGCCGAAATCGGCTGAGGAATTTATCCGGGAGCTCGAAGACAACCTTCCGGAAGGCGCCCGAATTGACACGGTCTGCGGGCGCTATTTTGCAATGGATCGCGACAACAGATGGGACCGTGTCGCGCAGGCTTACGGCGCAATGATCCATGGCGAGGGCAAAGCAGCCACATCCGCGCTGAGCGCTGTTGAAGACGCCTATGCCAATGAGCAAACCGATGAATTCATCCCCCCCTACATTATCGCCAGCAACGGTGTTCAGGATGGCGACGGGTTTGTCTGCCTCAACTTCCGCGCCGACAGAGCCCGCGAGATCTTGCAAGCAATCGGCGATCCGAACTTCGATGCGTTCGACACCGGAACCCGCCCGAAACTGGCGGGCCTTCTTGGCATGGTCGACTATTCCAGCGCGCATAATGCCTACATGACCACGGCCTATCCCAAGCAAGTGCTGACCAATACCTTGGGCGCTTGGGTCGCTCAAAAAGGGTTGCGTCAGTTCCGCGTCGCTGAGACTGAGAAGTACCCGCATGTCACTTTCTTCCTCAATGGCGGACAGGAAGAGCCCGAGACGGGCGAAGACAGGCAAATGCCCAAAAGCCCGAAAGTCGCGACATATGATATGCAGCCCGAAATGTCCGCTTCTGAGGTCACCACTCATCTGGTTGCAGCTATCGAGGCGCAATATGATCTGATCGTCGTGAATTTCGCCAACCCCGATATGGTCGGCCATACCGGCGATATTGAGGCCGCCAAAGTTGCCTGTGAGGCGGTAGATCAGGGTCTAGCGAAGGCTATTGCTGCGCTGGAAAAAACTGGCGGCACGATGATCGTGACAGCGGATCACGGCAATTGCGAAACGATGATCGACCCTGAAACAGGCGGGGCCCATACCGCTCATACGCTCAACCCGGTTCCCGTGATCTTGGTGAACGGGCCAGAGGGCGCAAAGCTTAGCGATGGCAGGCTATGCGATCTGGCGCCCAGCCTGCTCGGCCTAATGAACATAGACCTGCCCGAAGAGATGACCGGAAAGTCTTTGATCACGACATGAAGCGCTTCATTCTTCCCTTCTTGCTTCTTTGTGCTTTCCCGAGCGTCTCTCACGGGCAATCTGATCCTGTCGGCTTGGCAAGATCGGCAAGCGAAACGCTCAGCGAGGCCGCGTCACAGCTTCAAAACGCAAAGCGTTCGAAAGACAGGATCGGCGCATTGACCCAAACCATTCGCGGCTATGAGCAAGGGCTGACGGCACTGCGCGAAGGCGTGCGGCGCGCAACGATCAAAGAACGCGCGATATCGTTGTCTTTTGAGGAACGCAGTGACCGGCTGTCTCGATTACTCGGAGCCCTGCAAACGATGGAGAAATCAAACGCCCCTCTGCTGATGATGCATCCAAACGGCCCGATCGGCACCGCGCGCTCTGGTATGATCCTGTCCGAGGTCGCCCCGTCGCTTCAGGCTCAGGCCTCGGAATTGAAAACCCAACTTGAAGAACTGGCCCTTCTGCGCGCGCTTCAACAAAGCGCCGCAACGGCTCTGCAAGACGGTCTCACTGGGGTGCAGGAAGCGCGCACCGAGCTGTCCGTCGCAATTGCCGAGCGTACTGACCTGCCCAAAAGTTTCACCTCGGATCCAGATCAACTGCGACTGCTGCTCGAAAACAGCGATACGTTAGAGAGCTTTGCTGACGGTCTGGTCGAGATCGCCACTGTCGACGCTCCGCCTGAAGTGGAATTCTCATCGGTAAAAGGAACCCTGCCACCCCCCGGCCCCGGTGTGCTGCTGCATGGGTTCAATCAAACCGACGCGGCCGGAATTAAGCGTCCCGGTTGGGTCTGGGCCACGCAATCGCTGACATTGATCACAACGCCATGGCCTGCAACCATCCGCTATCGCGGACCGCTGCTGAATTACGGAAATGTCGTCATATTGGAGCCTCAAGAGGGTTATTTGCTGATTCTTGCCGGAATGAACCAGACATTTGGCGAAGTTGGTCAGGTGGTCTATAAAGATGAGCCAATCGGCATAATGGGTGGTTTGCCGCCGAATGCTGACGCTTTTTTGATGGATACGGGCAAAGGAAGTGGCGGCGATCGTCGAGAGTCGCTTTATATAGAGCTTAGACAAGACGGCGCGCCCGTCGATCCCGGTGACTGGTTCACCGCAAATGAGGAATGAGAGACGCATGAAGAAATTTCTATTGGCTGCTGCTTTGGGCACAGGCGCTGGCATCTTGGTTACAACTCAAGTCGCTGGACCGCTTGTGGCGCAAGAAGCGCAGAAGCAATCTTCGGTCTATGAACAGCTCGACCTGTTTGGCGATATTTTCGAACGGATCCGCGCGCAATATGTGGAAGAGGTTGACGAGGCCGATCTGATCCAAGCCGCGATCAACGGCATGCTGACATCGCTCGATCCGCATTCCTCGTACTTGCCGCCAAAAGATTTCGACGACATGCGCACCCAAACGAGCGGTGAATTCGGCGGGTTGGGCATCGAAGTGACGCAAGAAGACGGCTACGTCAAAGTCGTAGCCCCAATGGACGGCACGCCTGCCGATGAGGCAGGTATGGAATCGGGTGATTTCATCACCGCCGTGGATGGCTCCAGCATTTTGGGCCTGACATTGGAACAAGCGGTCGAACTGATGCGTGGGCCCGTGGGCTCCGAGATCATTCTGACCGTTGCGCGCGAAGGCGTGGACGAGCCGTTCGACGTCTCCATCGTGCGTGACACTATCAAGCTGACCGCCGTGCGCTCGCGTCTGGAAGGCGACAGCGTGGTCTTGCGCATCACAACATTCAACCGGCAGACCTATCCGAACCTGCAAGAAGGTCTGCGCAAACAGATCGAAGAAGCCGGTGGTGAAGACAAGGTCAACGGCATCATACTTGATCTGCGCAACAACCCTGGCGGTTTGCTCACGCAAGCCATCGCAGTCTCTGACGCGTTCCTCGACAAGGGCGAAATCGTATCGACCCGCGGTCGCAATGCACGCGACAGCGAACGCTACAACGCAACACCCGGCGATCTGTCAGGTGGTAAGCCGATTGTCATCTTGATCAATGGCGGATCGGCTTCGGCCTCCGAGATCGTGGCAGGCGCTTTGCAAGACCACCGCCGCGCGGTTGTGATTGGTACAAAATCCTTTGGCAAAGGCTCGGTGCAAACCGTAGTGCCTGTGCGCGGTGACGGCGCGATGCGTCTGACAACCTCGCGCTATTACACGCCCTCTGGCCGATCCATTCAGGCGCTGGGCGTGTCCCCTGACATCATCGTCAACCAGCCCCCTCGTGCGCCCGAAGGCACCGAAGAAGCAGAGGAAGAAACACAGCGCCCAAGCCGCTCCGAGGCGGATCTGCGCGGCTCGTTGAACAACGACTCCATCAGCGAGGACGAGCGCAAATTGCTCGAAGCTGAGCGGGCAAAGGCCGAAGAATCTGCCAAGCTGCGCGAAAGCGATTATCAACTGGCCTATGCGCTTGATGTGCTCAGAGGTCTCAGCGCTCTTGCACCGCCAGCCAAATAAGGAAATGGGGCGTGCGGCCTCTATGGCCCCGCCCCACCCATCCATGACACCAGAGAAGATCGCCAAACTCCCCTACCGGCCCTGCGTGGGCATCATGCTGATCAACGCTGATAGTCTGGTGTTCACCGGCCAGCGCATCGACAGCAAGGTTGAGGCTTGGCAGATGCCGCAAGGCGGGATCGACCCCGGAGAAACGCCGCAAGAGGCCGCTTTGCGCGAGCTTGAAGAAGAAACCGGGGTTACATCTGACAAGGCACGGATCATTGCTGAGACCGACGACTGGGTTCCCTACGAGCTGCCCCATGACCTTGTGCCCAAACTCTGGAACGGACGCTTTCGCGGTCAAATGCAAAAATGGGTTTTGATGCAGTTTGACGGCACGGATGCCGACATAAATATCGAGACGAAAGATCAGGAATTCTCCGAATGGCGCTGGATGCCATTGGACGATCTGATCGACAATATCGTGCCTTTCAAACGCGACGTCTACAGCGCCGTCTTAACAGCTTTTCGTGACAAGTTATGAGGATTGCCTTTGCCATCATCGCAGCGCTGATACCGATACAGGCGCACGCGCTCAGCTGCATACGGCCCGATACTGTGCGCAGCTATGCCCAAGCAGATGAGGCACCTGAGGCCTATGTCATCGTCAAAGGCAAGTTCAGCTTCACGCCTCCGCCGGAGCCTGATCTGTCCGACAACACCCCAACTGAGTATACTGCCCAAGCGACCTTTACCGGGACGGCTCTGGGCAAACAGACTTTCGATATTTCCTTCTCTCGCCAGATCACTGTGCATTTCACTTGCGCAGGCCCATGGTGCGGCAGGCTAGCGCCCGACACCGAAACGCTCGCCTTTGTGAAACGTGTTGGGCGCACGCTTAGCCTCGATGTAGATCCATGCGGCACGACCAGTTTTGCCGAGCCCGAGCGAGAAGATATAGAGCGGCTACTTTATTGCCACACGCGCGGCATTTGTGAGCCGCGCGCACCGGGCGAATAGCACCGTTAGCAACCGCCTACTCTGCAGGCAATGCCTGATCTTCAACACCCAGCGGCGCCGCCAAATGCACTAACATTTCTTTCGGGCAAACCTGCACAAACTTGGAAAGCTCACTGTCCCAATGCTGCAAAATCTCGCGCGCTTTGACGCTGTCGGTTTCTTCGGCATGCATCTCGATCAGGCCGCGAAGCTCCGCCTCCCAATGATCGACGGTGACAGGGCAAGTAACCAATGTCTCCATATTCATCATCCGGGTCACATTGCCTTCAGGGTCATAAAGATAAGCCATGCCGCCAGTCATACCTGCGCCGAAATTCGGACCGATTGAGCCAAGGATCACGGCAACGCCGCCGGTCATGTATTCGCATCCGCTTGACCCACAGCCCTCGACCACAACTTTGGCGCCCGAGTTACGCACGGCAAAACGCTCTCCTGCGCGACCTGCGGCAAACAGATAACCGTCTGTTGCCCCATAAAGCACCGTGTTGCCGATGATGGTATTTTCATGCGCCACAAGAGGGCTTTCTTGCGCAGGGCGAACAATGATCCGACCGCCCGATAATCCTTTGCCCACATAATCATTGGCATCGCCATACACTTCCAGCTTCAAGCCCGGAGCCGCAAAAGCACCCAGCGACTGGCCGGCCGAGCCGTTCAGTTTGATCGTCAGATGATCGCTCTGCAAATCGTTGCGCATCCCGAAACGCTGAACGATATGGCTGGATGCGCGGGTCCCAATGGTGCGCAGAGTATTTTGCACCGCATAAGACAACTGCATCTTCTCGCCATCTTTGAAGAACGGTTGCGCGTCATTTACAATCTGCGCGTCCAGCGTATCAGGCACTGCATTGCGCTCCCGCGCGCGGTCATAGACGATCTGGTCCGCCCCATCGACCGAAATCAAAAGCGGGTTCATATCAAGATCATCAAGATGTGCAGAGCCACGCGACACTTGTGTCAGCAAGTCAGCCCGCCCGATCACCTCATCCAATGACCGCGCGCCGATCGAGGCCAAGATCTCACGCACCTCGGTGGCATAGAAAGTGATCAGATTGACGACCTTATCTGCGTTGCCGGTAAACTTGGCGCGAAGTTCCTCATCTTGCGTACATACGCCAACGGGGCACGTATTTGACTGGCACTGTCGCACCATGATGCACCCCATTGCGATCAGCGCCGCAGTGCCGATGCCGTATTCCTCAGCCCCCAGCATCGCCGCCATCACAATGTCACGCCCAGTGCGCAAACCGCCATCCGTGCGCAGCGTCACGCGGTCGCGCAGGTTGTTCATCGCCAGAACCTGATGGGCCTCTGTCAGCCCCATCTCCCATGGCAGGCCCGCATATTTGATCGACGTCGCAGGCGACGCACCTGTGCCGCCATTATGGCCAGAGATCAGGATTACATCCGCCTTGGCTTTCGCCACACCCGCAGCAATCGTACCAACACCACTTGCCGCGACCAGCTTAACGGTCACTTTGCAGCGCGGGTTGATCTGCTTGAGGTCATAAATCAGCTGCGCCAAATCCTCGATCGAATAGATATCGTGATGCGGCGGCGGAGAGATCAGCGTCACGCCTTTGGTTGAATGCCGCAGCCGCGCGATCAGATCGGTGACTTTCATGCCAGGCAACTGACCGCCCTCACCGGGCTTAGCGCCTTGCGCGACCTTGATCTCCAGCTCTTCGCAATGGTTGAGATATTCCGCCGTCACACCAAACCGGCCAGACGCCACCTGCTTGATCTTCGCCGACGGGTTGTCACCATTCGGCTCCGGCACAAAATGCGCGGGATCTTCACCACCTTCGCCACTGTCGGATTTTGCACCGATGCGGTTCATCGCGACGTTGAGCGTCTTATGTGCCTCGGGGCTCAGCGCACCAAGCGACATGCCCGGCGTCACAAACCGCTTACGGATAGAGGTGATGCTTTCAACTTCCTCAATCGCGACCGGTTCACCCATCGGTTTGATATCCAGCAGATCACGCAAATGGATCGGCGGATTGGCCCGCATCGTCTGGCTGAACTGCTTCCACAGATCATAGCTGGCGCGCGCGCAAGCCGCCTGCAACATGTGCATCGTTTGCGCTTCCCAAGCGTGCTTCTCACCTGAGCGACGCGCCTTGTAAAACCCACCAATCGGCAAGACGTCCTGCTGGCCAAGCCAACCTTTCGCATGAACCTCGATCAGTTTGCGCTGAATGCCGGAGACACCGATGCCCGAAATCCGACTTTGCATACCGGGGAAGAACTCCGCAACCATCGCGCGGCTTAAGCCCACGGCTTCAAAATTCAAACCGCCGCGATAGCTGGAGATCACCGAGATCCCCATCTTCGCCATGATCTTCAACAGACCCTGATCAATCGCGTTGCGGTAGCGTGCAATTGCCTCGTTGAGACTGCCATCAATCAAGCCACGCTCAATCCGGTCCGCGATAGAATCTTCGGCAAGATAGGCGTTCACGGTGGTCGCACCACACCCGATCAGTACGGCGAAATAGTGCGGATCAAGACATTCAGCCGACCGCACATTAAGCGAACAGAATGTCCGCAGGCCTTGCCGCGTCAGCCAACTATGCACAGCACTGGTCGCCAAGATCATCGGCATACCGATCCGGCTTTCAGATTGCAGCTGATCGGTCAGAACAATATGGCCCGCACCCGACCTGACGGCATCTTCTGCCTCGGCCCGGATGCGTTCAAGCTCCGCACGCAGCGCACCCTGATCGTCACCCGCGGGGAAGGTACAATCAATGGTCACCATCTCGGCATTGAACTGCTCGCAAACTTTGTCGAACTGCGCGTTGCCGATGAACGGGCTTTCCAGCACGAGGATTTCGGTCTGCGACGAATCCTCATCCAGCACGTTCTTGAGATTGCCAAACCGCGTCTTGAGGCTCATCACGCGATATTCGCGCAGGCTGTCAATCGGCGGGTTTGTCACCTGACTGAAGTTCTGCCGGAAGAAATGGCTCAGCGGACGGTACTGGTTCGACAGAACTGCCGAAGGTGTATCGTCACCCATCGAGGCCAATGTCTCTTTGCCGTCCTCGGCCATCGGCGCCAAAATCTGCTCTAGCTCTTCAATCGAATAGCCGGCGGCGATCTGACGCTTGCGCAAATCTGCGCCCGTAAATAGAGGCGCCTCGACGACATCTGCGACGATCTCTTCGAGATCGGTAATCTTGCCGACCCATTCGCCAAAGGGCAGCGCTTTGGACATTTTGTCTTTCAGCTCTGTATCATGGAACAGCTTGCCCTTTTCCATATGAACGCCAATCATCTGCCCCGGCCCAAGCGCTCCCTTTTCACGCACGGTGGCTTCATCGGTAGGCACCATTCCAGCCTCGGATCCAGCAATCAAAAGCCCGTCGCCAGTCACGACATAGCGCATCGGACGCAGGCCGTTGCGATCAAGACCCGCACAGACCCAGCGACCATCTGTCATCGCCAAAGCAGCCGGGCCGTCCCACGGCTCGATCACGGAATTGCAATAGGAATACATGTCCTGCAAAGCTTGCGGCATCTCGACGGCTTGCTTGGACCACGATTCAGGCACCATCATCGTCTTGGCCATAGGCGCAGACCGCCCAGCGCGCACCAAAACCTCAAACACAGCATCCAATGCCGCTGAGTCTGATGATCCGGTTGGAACGATCGGTTTGATGTCTTCGGCCATGTCGCCAAAGGTCCCCGAGGCCATGCGGATTTCATGGCTCCGCATCCAGTTCAGATTGCCCTTCAGAGTGTTAATCTCGCCATTATGCGCCAACATCCGAAACGGCTGCGCGAGCCACCATTGCGGGAAGGTGTTGGTGGAATAGCGCTGGTGATAAATCGCAAACGCGCTCTCGAAGCGCTCATCCATCAGGTCGGGGTAAAACTCTGCCACCTGCTCGGCCAGCATCATGCCTTTGTAGATAATCGACCGGCAAGACAGGCTACAAATATACATGCCGCCAACTTGTGCAGCAGCCGCTGCCTTCTCGATCCGACGTCGAATGACATAGAGCTCGCGCTCAAAAGTCTCTTCATCGACGTCTTTCGAATTGGAGATCAAAATCTGCTCAATCTCGGGCCGCGTCGCATTGGCTTTGTCGCCGAGGCAATCAACCTTAACGGGCACATGGCGCCAACCATAGATGTTATAGCCCATCCGCAGAACTTCAGTTTCCACAATCGTCCGGCAGGTTTCCTGCGCGCCGAAATCTGTGCGCGGCAAGAACACTTGGCCCACGGCGATCAATTGATCCATGATCGGGGTGTGACCTGTGCGCTCGATCTGATCATAGAAGAACGGCACCGGGATCTGGACGTGAATGCCCGCGCCATCGCCCGTTTTACCATCGGCATCAACAGCGCCTCGGTGCCACACGGCTTTCAGCGCGTCGATACCGTTCTCAACCACCTTGCGACTGGCTTTGCCGTCGATAGACACAACAAGACCGACACCGCATGAGGCGTGTTCATCAGCATCACGATAGAGCGAATGCTCCGCCATGTAGGCGCGTTTGGCTTCCTCATTAGAAGCCCAATCCAGATCGTATTTGGTCATGTCAGTTTCCCTTTCATCGGGGCAAGGATCAGTCGATCCCGCTGTTCTTTGGCGTCCGTACTTCTAAATTCCTGCTGGGCGCGACTTGGTCTTTCGTGTCTCGAAATAATCCAACGCATCAGCGAACCCTTGATAGTCTTCGCGGCGCAGCCCGCCTGCCCGCGCGATAACCTTGTTCATGCGTCCCGGCTTGTTGTTGATCGCTGCGCGCGCGATCTTCTGCAACACTCCTGCCGATTTTAGTTTGCTTGCAAAACTGTGATCGCCGCCCGGAAATATGTAATGTTTCGCGTGTTCCTCTTGCGGGAAGCGCTGCCAATGACGCCTCTCGTCCTCCGAGTCTCCGTGAAACATGAAGATATTTGAGCGCGGACCCGGCAGCGTATCCATTTCCGGGTAAGGCCAGTCTGTGATCTGCTTGCGAAAGAACATCCAGCGGTCCTCGTCTGGAATGATTTCCGGATGCACAGAATATTGCGGCGCAAAAGCAATAATCGGAGAGACCGGCATCAGCTTGCCCAGCACCAGAGCGTTGAACGCACCCATACTGACCCCAATCGCCGCAATCGAGGTAATGCCGTGATCCATAATATAGTCGCTGATCAAGGTCGTTAGCCGCTTGTCCATGCCTTTGGAATTCATCCAGCACCGGCTGATATCGGTGATGAAGATCACATGGTTCTCGCCCTTGTTGGAGCAAAGTTTGATGAACTCCTTCGGCGGCCATGTATCCCGGTCCGTGCCAACGCTGGTGAAGCTGACCATCAACCGACGGCCACTGCCACGCGCCGCCTCGACACGCAACGGATGCGTATCGTCCAAAAGCTGGAATTCCAGCAGATCTTCTGGCTCTTGCGACATTCACTCAGCCGCCACCTGTGCCGGTTGATTAAACCGCTCCAGCATCGCTTCCGCCGCTTCGCGACCATCGCGGATCGCCCAAACAACAAGGCTCGCGCCGCGTTGAATATCGCCGCACGCATAAACGCCCGGCATATTAGTTTCATGGGTCAGGAAGTCCGCTTTGACCGTGCCCCACCGCGTTACCTCAAGATCGGGAACACCCCAAAGAGTTGGCAGTTCTTCCGGCTCAAAGCCCAGCGCCTTGATCACGAGATCGGCCTCTTCGACATAATCCGCGCCTTCGATTTCCTCGGGGCTTTGGCGACCGGTTGCATCCGGCGCGCCAAGGCGCATCTTCGAGACATGCACGCCCTCAACCGTATCGCCCGAGAAGCCCTTCGGCGCGCTGAGCCATACGAACTCCACCCCTTCTTCTTCGGCATTGGCAACCTCGCGCTGCGAGCCGGGCATATTCGCCTTGTCGCGGCGATAGAGACATTTGACCGACTTCGCGCCTTGTCGAATGGCCGTGCGCACGCAATCCATTGCGGTATCGCCGCCACCGATCACCACGATGCGCTTGCCTTCAGCGTTTAGCTCACCGCTGTCAAACTCGGGAACTGAATCTCCGAAGCTTTTGCGGTTCGATGCAGTCAGATAGTCAATCGCGCGCACGATGCCTTTGGCACCGACGCCGGGTGCAGGCAAATCGCGCGACTTGTAAACGCCTGTCGCAATCAAGATCGCATCATGGGTTTTTTGCAGGTCCTCAAACGAAACCTGATCGCCAACCGCGCAATTCAGTTTGAACGTAACGCCGCCCTCTTCGAGCTGAGCGATGCGCTTCATCACAACGTCTTTTTCCAGCTTGAAGCCCGGGATCCCATAGGTCAGCAATCCGCCAGCACGATCATTGCGCTCATACACCGTGACCTGCACCCCTTGCCGGCGCAACATATCCGCCGCAGCCAAACCGCCGGGGCCCGCGCCGATTATGCCAACACTCTCAGATCGCTCTGCCGACGGTTTGATAGGTTGAACCCAACCCTTTTCCCACGCCGTGTCGGTGATATATTTTTCGACCGAACCAATCGTCACAGTGCCATGGCCAGACTGCTCAATGACGCAATTGCCTTCGCACAATCTGTCCTGAGGGCAAATCCGGCCGCAAATCTCTGGGAACGTGTTCGTCGCCTGCGAGATCTCATAGGCCTCTTGCAAACGCCCCTCGGCTGTCAGCCGCAGCCAGTCGGGAATGTTGTTGTGCAGCGGACAATGCGACTGGCAATAGGGCACACCGCATTGGCTACACCGGCCAGATTGCTCTGCCGCCTTCTCATCTGCATATTCGCCATAGATTTCACCAAAATCCGTAGCCCGCAGGTTAGGAGGTCGCTTCTCGGGCATATCCCGTTCAACAGACACGAATTTGAGCATAGGTTGCTTGGCCATCAAATACCTCCGACTTGCAGACGGCTTTGATAATTCGGTCTCATCCGAAATAAAAGTCACTTATACTGACCTTTTATGCGAATAAATGGGGTTGACCTTCTCGACGCGGCAATTCCACGCCGATATTAGGTAACTTGTTCTGACATAAATGCTTCCTTTCCTTTTAATTCCCGTCGATTAGGTTGGCCAAAATCGAATCGAGCCGTATAGCACCATGACCCTTTTCCATCTCATTCTGGTCGCCCTGATACAGGGATTGACCGAGTTTCTTCCGGTCTCCTCCTCCGGACACCTCGTCTTGCTACCTGCTTTGACAGGTCTTGATGATCAGGGCCAAGCGATCGATGTCGCAGTGCATGTCGGCACGCTGTTTGCCGTGATTATGTATTTCTGGTCAGACGTGAAGATCGCCGCCGCCGGAATCCCTCGCTTGCTACGCGGCAAGGTGGACACGCAAGGCGCATGGCTTGCGATGTGTCTGGCGATTGCGACCGTCCCTGTGCTGGTCTTCGGGTTGATCCTGAAACTCACAGGCCTCGACGATATGCTCAGATCGGTCGCCGTGATCGGTTGGACTATGCTGATTTTCGGGCTGGTGCTTTACTGGGCCGACCAAAAGGGTGGCTCGGAGAAGACAACACCAAACTGGTCGATGAAAGACGCATTGATTATGGGCATCTGGCAGGCCTTGGCACTGATCCCCGGCACGTCACGCTCTGGCGCTACAATCTCCGGCGCCCGCGCTTTGGGCTACGCGCGCGAGGATGCGGCAAAGCTCGCTATGCTGATGTCGATCCCGACCATCATCGCATCTGGTGGGTTGCTTGGGCTTGAGGTCGCGTCAACGGCCAATATGCAATTGGCGAAAGACGGGCTTATCGCAGCGGTTTTATCTTTTGTCGCAGCACTTTTCGCGCTGACATTGATGATGCGCCTGCTCAAATCCGTCAGCTTCACACCTTACGTGATCTACCGAGTGATCCTTGGCATCATCCTACTGGTCTACGCCTACAGCTAGTCGACCCGCAAATTGCGTGCCGATTCCTTGATTGCGTCATACTGACCCGAGGGACGAAACCGCCATAGATAAGAGGGCAAGACCGCCTCAACTGCGGTGGGCTTAATGCCAAGCTCAGCAAAGCTCTTTGCACTGTCTTGCACAATATTGTCGGAACGCAGGCTGCGGACTTGGTCGGCCGTCACAGGGCCATTGATTAATCCACCCGAAATTGCCTTAAGAATATCAAAGCTGACCCCCATGACCGAGGCCGCCCAAAACGGGATATTCACAATCAACCGCTTGCGACGAATGACGCCAAGCATTTGCTGCATCAACTCGCGGAACGTGTTCACATCGGGGCCGCCCAACTCGTAGATGCCGCCCTGAGTTTGCCCGACGACGCCCTGCACAGCAGCTTGAGCCACGTCATCGACATAAACGACTTGAAACTTCGTCGCTGCACCAACCACGGGCAAAACCGGACCAAGCCGGCTCATCGAGGCAAACCGGTTGAAGAACCCATCCTCTTGGCCAAACATGATCGACGGGCGCAAAATCATCGCATCTGGGCGATGCTCCAAAATCCCCGCCTCGCCTTTGCCCTTGGATTGCGCATAGAGGCTCTCACCTTCGACATCCGCGCCAATCGCCGAGATATGCACGATCCGGTCAATATTTTGCTCAGCCGAGATCCGCGCGATCCGTTCAGCACCCAGATGCTGGATTGCCTCAAACGAGTTCTTGCCGCCTTTGTCGAAAGTGCCAACGCAATTGACCACTGCATTTGCACCACTCATCGCGGCCCGCACGCTGTCATCATCGCGGATATTGCAAAAGATCGGCTCAACCTGACCGACCGTTCCGTAAGGCTTCACAAAAATCGCTTCGTTCGGGCGGCGCACAGCGACCCGGACGCGCCAACCTTCCTTGGCCATCCGGCGCGCTATATAGCGCCCCAGAAAGCCAGAACCGCCATAGATCGTGACTAGCTTGGACATGTGGTCGTTCCTTTGAAATGCCTCTTCGGGTTTACCTATGCAGCAATATCCACACAAGGCGGAATTCTGAGTTAACGCCGCGCCAAACCCGTCAAAACCCGTTGACATAGAACAGCGCACAATCTAATCACGGCGCTCACGACACCTGCCCAGGTGGCGGAATTGGTAGACGCGCCAGCTTCAGGTGCTGGTGTCTGTATGGACGTGGAGGTTCGAGTCCTCTCCTGGGCACCA
>CAZCEW010000007.1:6810-48623 GCA_964497775.1 uncultured Rhodobacterales bacterium | reverse complement strand
TGCGGGATAACGCGGGTGTAGTCGGGGAATGTGCCGTCGATCACCTTGGAGGTCAGCGTGATGTCAGGCGTCGCAAAGCGCACTTTGGTCTCGGACACGGAGACCGCGATCTGCATCTCGTCATCTTCCAAGAGCTTACGCAGCTCGGCCACGGTTTTGCGCGGCACGATAACGCCCGGCATGTCAGCGGCATTGGCTGGAAGATCGGCATCAATCCGCGCGAGCCGGTGGCCGTCAGTGGCGACACAGCGCAAGACCTGCCCGCCATCGCCATCAGCGATATGCATGTAGACGCCGTTAAGGTAGTACCTTGTTTCCTCAGTAGAAATTGCGAATTTCGATTTATCGAAAAGCCTACGCAAAACCGGCGCGGCCGCCGAGAAATTCGACGCATATTCCGAGGACGCCATGACTGGGAAATCTTCCTTCGGCAAAGTCGCCAGCGAGAAGTTCGAGCGTCCGGCCTCTACCACCAAACGCCCCGTAGCGCCGTCATCTGTCAGCGAGACAAGCGCGCCGTCGGGCAGTTTGCGCACGATCTCATGCAAAGTCGTGGCCGATACGGTCGTGGCGCCCGGGCGTTCCACCATCGCGGGCGCTTTGTCGATCACTTCGATATCAAGATCGGTCGCGCGGAAGCTGACGCCTTCGCCTTCGGCCTCGATCAAAACATTGGACAGGATCGGGATCGTATTGCGCCGTTCAACCACCGATTGTGCTTGTCCGACGGCCTTCAGCAAGACGCTTCGCTCAATACTGATTTTCATGCAACCTGTCCCTCTCAGACAGCCGGGGCGGAGAAGTCTCCTTCTCCGCCCGGCGGTTCTAACCTTTGTGTAGGAATGTCCGCTTATATCAGCGGATCGTCAAGGCCTCACCCTTCCAACATACGCCGCAGCAGCTCTGCATCTTCAGCGATCTGCGCGTCCTGCGCCTTCAGCTCGTCAATCTTGCGCACGGCATGCATCGCAGTGGTGTGATCGCGATTGCCAAAGCGGCGCCCGATTTCCGGGTAAGAGCGCGTGGTGAGGTTCTTTGCCAACCACATCGCCATCTGACGCGGACGCGCGATATTGCGAGACCGTTTGGGCGAGAGAAGATCCGACATCCGTACATTATAGTAGTCGCAAGTCTTGCGCATGATCTCGTCCATCGTGACCTTGCGGTCCGATTGGCGCAGAATATCGGCAAGGCTCTCTTGCACCATATCCAGCGTGATCTCTCGCCCAACCAGCGAAGCAAAAGCAAACAGCCGTGTCAGCGCGCCTTCAAGAACGCGCACATTGGTCGAGATGCGCTGCGCCAGAAATTCCAGCACGCCGTCCGAGATATCGATGTCTTGGTATTGCGAGCGGTACTGCTCGACCTTTTGCTGCAAGATGCCCAAGCGCAGTTCGTAATCCGTCGGGTGCAGATCGACGACGAGCCCCCATTGCAGACGCGACCGGATGCGGTCTTCTAGGCCGTTGATCTCTCCAGGCGCGCAATCGGCCGAGATGATGATCTGTTTGTTTTGGTCAATCAACGCATTGAACGTGTGGAAGAATTCGTCCTGCGTGCTTTCCTTTCCGGCGATGAATTGCACATCATCAACCATCAGCACATCAACCGAGCGGAAAAGCTCTTTGAAGTCCATCATCTGCTTGTCGCGCAGCGCTTGGATGAAGCGGTACATGAACTGCTCCGCCGAAAGGTAGACCACGCGCAGCTCGGGCGAGCGTTCTTTCAGCTCCCACGCAATCGCATGCATAAGATGCGTTTTGCCGAGCCCGACGCCACCGTAAAGAAACAGAGGGTTGAATGACACAGGGCCACCTTCACCCACGCGGCGCGCCGCAGCGTGAGCTAACTCGTTGGGTTTGCCGACCACGAAGCTGTCAAACGTAAAACGCTTATCAAGCGAGGCGTCGGGTAGGATATCGCTGGTCTTTGCAGCAACTTTACGTGCCACTTTCGGCTTGGACGCCACCACAGGGCGGTCTGATTTAGAAACCGTGAAGGTCAGGCGATCAACCTTGCCGCCAGCTTTCGTGATCTGGCGCTGGATCTCGTCACCGAAATTGCGCGACACCCAGTCCCCTTGGAAAACGGTGTTCACGCCGAACTCAGCAACGCCGTTCGTTGCGCCAATGAAGCGCAGCGGCTCTATCCAAGTTGTGAAGTTATTCTTTCCGATCGTCTCTCTAAGCGCATCTTTAACCTGTCCCCACATTTTTTCCGTCATGTCCAACCCGTTTTTTTACAATTCAAGACTGCCGCCATGGCAATCCCTGGGCCTTCCATCCATTCAGGCCCCCCCGATGCTTTTGCGGATCCAAATCCCCCTCAAAACCGCCGCCGATATTGACGCAATCGGCCTGCACGCCCTCCTCATCGAAGGCTGCTTTGACCGCCTTTGCCGCAGCGAGGGAGCGAACCCCGGAGCGGCACAGGAAAAACAGCTGAGGCGGCGTAGCACCCGCCAAAGCTTGCTTAACGTCATCGACGAACTGCGGATTAACGGACATATCCGGATATCTGGCCCATTCGATGCAAAGCACCGACCGGTTCAAATCCGACAGATCAGGACAGCCGATGAATGACCATTCGGCTTGGGTCCTTACGTCGATGAGTACGGCGTCTTGTTCTTGTGCAAGAGCGTCCCATGTTTCAGCAGGCAAAAGCTCTGATACATGCGGACGTTCACCCGTACTCATTCCATGTCCCCCCGAGACGAAGTAGTGAATCGCTTGATGAAATTAGCGATACTGGATGGGTCGCCGCAACTTATCTTCTCGCTTGACTCAAAGTTAACGCAAAACCGAATCTGGACGGAGCGTGAACTGCGTGTGCTAACGCATTGAACAACAAAAAAACGCGCCCCAAAGAGCGCGTTTTTTGAAGTTTAAATTTCGGGCTGATTTATGCGCCCAACGCCTTCACGCGCGACGACAGACGCGACATTTTCCGTGACGCTGTGTTTTTGTGCATCACACCTTTTGTCACACCGCGCATCAATTCGGGCTGAGCCACCTTAAGCGCGTCTTTAGCCGCAGCCTGATCGCCAGAAGCAATCGCCTCTTCTACTTTACGCAGGTAAGTACGGATACGGGAACGGCGGGCTTTGTTAACGGCAAAACGACGCTCGTTCTGGCGGGCGCGTTTCTTGGCTTGGGGCGAATTCGCCATGTGTGTTTCCCTTTCGTCGGGTCAAAAAATACATATAGCGCACTCGGCCCGACCAAGTGTTCGAAACACGAGGTGATTCTGGCCTAGGCGGGCCTCACGCGCATGGATGGAGAGGTCTCTAGTGGGTTTTGCAGAGCTTGAAAAGCCCCTTTGGGTCCTACTTGTCGCGGAATTGCGGCTCGCGCTTCTCAACAAATGCCGCCATCCCTTCCGATTGATCCTCGGTCGCGAAAAGCGAATGAAACAAGCGCCGCTCAAACAGTAATCCTTCAGACAGCGAAGTCTCATAGCTGCGATTGACCGATTCCTTGATCGCCATCGTCGCCAAAGACGACTTCTCGGCAATTTTCTGAGCCGCCGACATCGCCTCAGTGGCCAGCTTCTTGGCCGGAACAACGCGGCTCACAAGCCCCGCGCGCTCGGCCTCTTCAGCATCCATGAAACGGCCTGTGAGGTTCATATCCATCGACTTGGCCTTGCCCACAAACCGCGTCAGCCGTTGAGAGCCGCCAAGGCCCGCCATGACACCCAGATTGATCTCCGGCTGGCCGAACTTGGCCGTATCCGCGGCAATGATGAAATCGCACATCATCGCCAATTCGCAACCGCCACCCAGCGCATAACCCGCGACGGCCGCAATGATAGGCTTGCGGTTACGTTCAAAATCCGCCGGAAATTCGCCGAAGAAATCACCGCCATAGACCTCAACGAAGCTGCGCCCGGCCATCTCGGTCACGTCTGCACCTGCGGCAAAGGCCTTCTCGGACCCACTTAGGATGATACATCGGACTTTATCGTTCTGCGCACATTCTTTCAGCGCCGCGCTCAATTCGCCCAAGAGCTCAGCATTCAGGGCATTTAGTGCATCAGGCCGGTTCAGCCTGATCTGGCCGACGTGATCTTCAACCTCAAGAACGATTGTCTTATACGCCATCTCCGCACCTCGCGCTTTTGACTTAAATTCGAGTGTTTCAAGCCCTGAGACCTATCACTTTGCCCGTGAGGTTCAAATCATCTTTGACATCTAGGGCAATAAAAGCTCGACCGGCCGGACTGGACGATCCTAGCAATAGTGCCCCCGCAGCCAGATTTTGCGCAAGCCGCGCCTTCGCGGTCATAAACTGCAAAATTATGCTGGAAGTACCCCAATTCTCCATCGGTTTGGCGGTAGTCACGCAAAGACGACCCCCCGGCCTCGATTGCTTCCGATAAGACCTCCCGGATCGCAGGCACAAGCCTGGCAACACGGGTTTTGCTAAGGTTTTTGGCCTTTCGCAAGGGCGAGACCCCGGTGCGGTGCAACACTTCGCACACATAGATATTGCCAAGCCCTGATACGATCCGCTGATCAAGAAGCGCGGTTTTGATCGGAGTGTTCTTCGTGGCGAGCTTCTCGGTCAAGTAAGCCTCGTCAAAGCTATTGCCCAAAGGCTCGGGGCCGAGTTTGTTCAAAAGCCAGTGCTGCTCAATTTTGGCTGTCGGCGCCAGATCCATCGCGCCGAACCGTCTGGCATCATTAAACGTCACCCGCGCCCCGCTCGACATATGAAAAATCACGTGATCATGTTTGGCGGGCAATGGCGGGTTGGTATGGAACTCAGCCGTGGCTTGGTCATCAATCAGTATACGGCCCGACATGCCCAGATGGATAATCAGCGTCTCGCCCGTGCTGAGATCTGCCAGAATATATTTCGACCGCCGCCGCAGCTGATCAATCCGCGCGCCAGTCAGCCGCTCGGCCATCCGGTCCGGGAAAGGCCAGCGCAAATCAGGGCGCCTGACATCGGCGAGCGTAATCTTTTGCCCCTCCATTGAGGGCACTAAACCGCGCCTGACCGTCTCAACCTCTGGAAGTTCGGGCATTTTTTCCCTCGAAAGGCCGTTTGGCCGCATTGTAAGCTCATATTGCAGTTCTATAAGGATAGTCAGAGCTTAAGGACTGCAAGCCCCATGACGGACGACAAAGCAAAAACCACGCATTTCGGATATCGCGATATCCCAGAAAGCGAAAAAGCCGGCATGGTGCATGGCGTGTTCACCAATGTGGCGTCGAAATATGACATTATGAATGACGTCATGTCCGTGGGCATTCACCGCGTTTGGAAAGATGCGATGATGGATTGGCTTGCCCCACGGCCCGGCCAGCGGCTTTTGGATGTGGCAGGCGGCACGGGCGATATCGCGTTTCGCTTTCTCAAACGCGCGAAATCGGCAGAGGCCGTGGTGCTGGATATGACCGAATCCATGCTGATCGAAGGCCGCACCCGCGCCGAGGCCGGAGCGATGGCAGACAATCTCGACTGGATCGTAGGCGACGCGATGGCGCTGCCTTTTGACGATAACAGCTTTGACGTCTACACGATCAGCTTTGGCATAAGAAACGTCACCCGCGTTGAAGACGCGCTATCTGAGGCCTTTCGTGTGCTAAAACCCGGTGGGCGGCTGATGGTGCTGGAATTCTCACAATTGCCCAATGAGATGATGCAGAAGGCCTATGATCTCTATTCTTTCAACGTCATTCCGCGCATGGGGCAACTGATCGCCAATGACCATGACAGCTATCAGTACCTCGTCGAATCCATCCGCAAATTCCCTGATCAAGAGCGCTTCGCCGCGATGATCCGCGATGCGGGGTTTGACAACGTCGCCTACCGCAACATGACTTTCGGCGTTGCTGCTCTGCATTCCGGCTGGAAAATTTAAGCATGCGGGGCCCGCATAATATCTGGCGGCTGATCCGCACCGGCGCGACGTTAGAGCGGACGGGTGCGATGAATGTCGTGCTCGATGCGTTCAAGGCGCCCAAATCCCTGCGCATAGTGGCCCATGTTCTGGGCTGGCCTTTCGCGTGGCTGGGCCTCAAGGGCGATCCGTCCATGCCGCCTGCAACCCGCGCGCTGACGGCGTTGGGCCCGGCCTATATCAAATTCGGACAGGTCTTATCGACGCGCCCGGACGTGGTTGGCGATGAATTGGCCATCCAATTGCGCGTGCTGCAAGACAAACTGCCGCCCTTTGACACCGCCACTGCCCGCACGATGGTGGAGCAGGAATTGGGCCGTCCGGTCGATGAGATGTTCTCTGAATTCTCCGAACCCGTCGCTGCTGCCTCGATTGCACAAGTCCATAAAGCCAAGTTGGCGGACACGGGCGAGGAAGTCGCCGTCAAAGTTCTGCGCCCTCGCATCGAGAAGGCCTTCCGCAAAGACATCGACGCATTCTACTTCGCGGCCTCGATCATCGAGCTATTCTCGCCTGCCTCACGCCGCCTGCGCCCATCAGAAGTGATCGCGCATTTCGACGGCGTCGTTCAGGGAGAGCTCGACCTGCGTCTAGAGGCCGCCGCCGCTGGCGAATACGGCGCGAACACTGCCAATGAGACGGGCTTTGTCGTCCCCAAGACGCATTTCTTCCTGTCCGAGCGCCGCGTGATGACGATGGAATGGGCCGAAGGCATCCCCTTTGGCGAGGTCGAAGCGATTGGTGCTGCAGGCCACGACCGCGTCGCTTTGGGCGAGCGGGTCTTGCAAATGTTCCTGCGTCACGCATTGTTTGACGGCTATTTCCACGCCGACATGCACCAAGGAAATCTGAAGGTCAGCGAAGGTGGCGATATTCTGGTCTACGATTTCGGCATCATGGGCCGGATCGACGAATATACCCGACGCGTCTACGCCGAAATCCTCATCGGCTTTATCCGCAAGGACTACCGCCGCGTGGCAGAAGTCCATTTCGAGGCGGGCTACGTACCCGCAGATCGCGACATTGATGAGTTTGCCCAAGCCCTGCGCGCTGTGGGCGAGCCAATTTTCGGCATGGACGCGACGCAAATCTCCATGGGTCATCTGCTGAGCTATCTGTTCGAGGTGACAGAGCGTTTCGGCATGGAAACCCGCACGGAGCTGATTTTGCTGCAACGTACAATGGTCGTCGTCGAAGGCGTGGCCCGCACAATGCATCCGCAAATCAATATCTGGTCAGTCGCCCAGCCAGTGGTTGAGGACTACATCAAACAAAATATCGGCCCGCGCGCTTTGATGAAAGATCTTGTCGCCACAGCGCAAGTCCTGTCGCGCTTTGGTCCGAAACTGCCACGCCTCGTCGATCAAGCACTAAGCCAGCGCGATGATGCACCCCGCGTCACCTCTAGGGCCGAGAAACGCAAGCGGGCGTTTCATTTCATTGGCGGCGCTGTTGTCGCCGCGCTGATTGCCGGAGTAATTTCGCTGTTCTGATCAGCGCAACCCGCGCACAGAGCTCGCCGGATGCATATCGCCATTCTCAAGCACAATCACCGCGCTGCCAGAGACGTTTCTCACCTCCGACACTCTGGCAAATTGGTCCGGCACGTGGCTGCCGATGACTTCGCCGTCAGAGATCGCCTCAACGCTGAAACTATAGGTGCCATTGGCGAAGGGCTGACCGTTTGAATTGACGCCCGCCCATTGCACTGGCGCGTCGCTCGCCTCGATGGTTAGGCGTTGAACCTCCGCGCCCGTGGCATCGCGCACCACCAGTTGCGCGCTATCGGCAAAGCTCGGCGGCGCAGGGTATAGCGTGATCGGCGTGCCGTCAAAATTCGCAGGCTCCGCCAGCCGCGCTTCCATCCCGACCCAACTGGCCATGTCGCCCAGATTTGACGTCACCAATTGCGACGACAAAGCCGCAAGCAGCTCATTGGATTTGATCTGCTGCTCTACACCAGAAAACGTCGCCAGCTGCGTCGCGAAATCTTGCGAGTCGAGCGGGTTCAGCGGGTCTTGGTTTTCCATCTGAGCGGTCAGCATCACGAGAAATGTCTCAAAATCTGATGCAAGCGCTGAGGTCGGTTCCGGCGAAGTCGGGGATGTGGTTGTCGCGGCTAAGGGGGGTGTGATTTCCATGATCTCTCCTAAAATCTTATGTCGAGTCCGTCAGAGGCCACCTTACGAACTGAAACAGCCTGCGCTGGGCTTTGGCTGATACTGTCGATCTCACCGATCTGAGCGGCATCAAATTCCATCTGCGGCCTCGGGTCTTCACGCGGGGTGCCCTGCTCGAAATTGAAGTCCGTGCTCTCATAACCCATCGCGCCCAGATCATCGGCCAACTGATCCGCATTGCGCCGCATCAGATCAAGCGTCTCAGGCCGCTCAGCCAAAATTGTCACCCCCATGCCGCTGTCGCGCGGGGTCAGAATAATGCGGACTTGCCCCAACTCTTCGGGGTTCAGGCGCAGATCAATCTCGGGCGACGTCGCAGATTGGATGGCTTGCGCGATCTGAACTGTGACGGGCGTTGGCGCGACGCCTTGCGCTAGGATTGGTGCGGCGACGGGGCTCACTCGGGTTGAGCTTTGCAGGTCGGGTCCTGCGGGTTGAACAAGGGCATCGTCTGGGATGAGTTTCGCATCAAGAGAAGTCGTCATAGATGTACCTGCCGTCTGCACCATCTGCGGCCATTGCTGTGGCAAGGTTACGGCTTGCGCAGTCGTTTTCGGGATAGTTGGCGCTTGGGCCAGGGTCTCGCTCATCTCGCGAGCCTTGGCTGGCTGGTCAGGCGTTACAACGGACTTCGCGAGAAGCTCTGGCGATTGCGCTGGGCGTGAATTCTGCGGTTGGACCTCTGAGGGCTTTGCGCTGGCAAGCTCACCCGGAGCGATTTGTGAACCGTCGGGCTTTGGAGGCGCCGCATTGCGCGCGGCGGGTGTTTCAAAAATTGGCGTCTCTGACGCAAGCATCTGAACGGGCGGCATAGTCTTGGGTGGTTCAAACTTTGCAAGCGTTGGCGATGCAACCGCCTTGTCTGATTGTGCCAAAGCCGTTTGCACTGGCAAAGACACAGCCGGATCCTTTCCTTTGGCAGTGCCTTCAGCGCGGGGGGATGTCTGCTCTGGACTGCTCTGAGAGGCAGCTTGATCGGCGCGAGTGACGGGCACCTCTAACCCTGAAGTCGCGACGGGTTTGGTAACTGACAACGGCGTGGCCGCTCTACTTGCCTCTGGTCGAACAGGTGCGTCCTCACCTACCGCAGACGTCGTCTTCGCGATGTTCTCTTGAACCGGGTCAGACCCATGCAAAGGCTGAGCGGGAGCCGAGCGCAATTCACCGAAACGTTGAGGCACCGGTTCAACACCGGTTTCCTGCCGCCCTGCCAAAATGGGCGCGTCCGGCATTGGAGGCTTCTCGTCTGCATGACCCAATTTCGGATCACTTGCTACTGGCACCTTTAGCGCGCCATCAGCGATGGTAAGTTTTGAATCGGTAGCATCGCCTCCCTCTGGTGAGGGGGCCGTCATTTGCGGAGCAGCCTGCTGCACGGGTTTGGTGGACCGCGCAAAATCAAACGAAGGAACATTCGCTTTGCCGTCTTTCACCGGTCCAACATCGGCGGCAATTTTTGGGGCCTCACCGCCGAGATTGTCTGTTCCTAACTGACCAGAAAAAGGCAGATCGAGCGACACTTCTGCCTTCAGAATTGTCGTATCACGCGCGTGAAACACGCTTGAAACCATCTGATCTGATAGCACCGCGTCGGGCAAACCCTCTGGCAATTCGACCAAAGGCGCTACGACCCCATCTTGCATGAAGACAGCATCAAAGACGCCATCAGCGGGCACAATTGCAGTTTCCGGTGCGCGGTCGGGCGCAAGAAACGCAGCCAACCCGTTGGGCGATGATACCATAACCAAACCTTCTGTTCAGATGACGTGACTATGGCGGCCACTGGTTACCGCTTCTTTACCCGCACGTGATTAGTTTCGAAAAAATCGTGCCAATTGGAGAGATATCTCATGCTCAACCCTATCGCAGCCACGGGCCCTATCACGGCACCAGCGGCCAAAACCGACCCGCAGGAGGAAGCTTTGTGGCAAGTTTCCAAAGACCTAGAGGCCACATTCCTGAAAGAAATGCTTAAATCGGCAGGGCTTGGAGAGACGCGATCCAGCTTTGGGGGCGGCATCGGAGAGGAGCAGTTCTCATCCTTCATGCTAGAGCGCCAAGCCGACATGATGGTCGAGGCGGGCGGCATTGGTTTGGCCGAACATCTTTTCCGATCCTTGCAAGAAAGAGCTCAAGATGACGCATAAACATGCCCCTCAAACCCGCGAAATTTTCGATATTCTCGAGGCGGAATACCGCGCTCTATTGGCAGGTGAGTTCGATGAAATTGCGGAGCTGCTACCGCGCAAAGAGCGACTGATCGAAAGCCTTGCCAGCCTCAGGCATGAGTTAAGTGCCGCTGAGCTGACCGCGATCAAACGCGCCTCTGCGCGCAATGACACCTTATATACTGCCTCTCTGGAAGGCATCCGCGCCGCGCGATTGCGCCTTAGCGAAATCGTGCATGCCGGCTCAGGCCTGAAGACCTACAGCGCGGACGGAAAAAGCGATGTCGCACGCCTCGCGGCGTCAAAGACTGAGCGCCGCGCATGATGATCACTCGATTTATCTAAATCTGTCGCCAATTTCGATCATGGTGTTAGGGCCTTCTTAGGACCCGCTGGTGTTTCTGGCCCTCGCATCTGATCAAAAAACCAGATGGCGCCGGACCAACTCGATTGGCCCTGCTCATGTCAGAATGACATTCAATCCGCACAAGTGCGGGCAAATTCAATTGGGCGTCAAAGACGTCATACGAAGAGGAACTATTTTTATGTCTAGTATTCTGACAAACAGCAGCGCCATGGTCGCTTTGCAAACGCTTAAGGGCATCAACTCCGATCTGGCTAAAACACAAGCCGAGATCTCTACAGGTAAATCTGTGGGCTCTGCCAAGGACAACGCCGCGCTTTGGGCGATCTCGAAGACGATGGAATCCGACGTACAAGGCTTCAAAGCGATCTCCGAAAGCCTATCGCTGGGCGAATCGACTGTTGCAGTTGCGCGTCAAGGTGCAGAGACAGTCACTGACCTTCTGACTGAAATCAAAGGCAAGATCGTTGCCGCTCAGGAAGAAAACGTCGATCGTGAGAAAATCCAAACCGACATCGATGCTTTGACATCGCAAATCAACTCGGTGGTTGGTGCGGCCCAGTTCAATGGCTTGAACATGCTTAAAGGCACCGAAGGCGTCGACATTCTGGCTTCTCTTGATCGTCTGTCGGATGGCTCGGTTTCAGCCAGCAACATCAGCGTTTCTCGCAATGATCTGTCAACGGATGCAGGCGTCTACGGCACAGGAACAAGCTTGTCGCTGAACGCAACTGCAAGTGCAGCAACCGTGTCGAGCACAGGCAACACGGAAGCGATCACTTTCACCAACAGCACAGACATGTCGGGAGAGGACTTTGAAATCACGGTCGCCGGATCGACTGTATCTTTCCCAGCTGGCACGTTCTCCAACACCACGACGGAAGAACAGGCCATCCAGACTATTGCTGGCGCCATCAACGCTCTGGGCCTTGAAGGCATCACAGCCGCCGATAATGGCAGCGATCTGGAGATCACGTCGACACGTGCTTTTGAAGATGTCGAAATTGACTTCAACGGTTCAACTGTCACCAACGCGACTGCAACAATCGGGGAGCGGGCCGAAAACATCACCTTCTCGACCGCTGCAAAGGTCAATGAAGGCGACGGCTACCGGATTTCTCTGGGTGCAACGACTGCAACTTACATTGCTGGCAAAGATGAGAGCTTTGAGGATGTTGCAAACGGTCTTAAAGCTGCGATTGATGCCGCTGGTACTGAAGGCGTAACGACCCGAGTGACAACCGATGACACAGGCGCCGTCGTTCTGAAAGTCGACAACAACAACGCCACTGACATCACTGGCTTTACGGCTGTTGGTGCCGCAGGTGGCGAAGCGTCTGGCGGATTGTTCGGTCTCGACACACTTGACGTCGGCACAAATGACGGCGCGGAAGCAGCCTTGGCGAATGTCGAAATCCTGATCCAGAACTCGATCAATGCGGCGGCCGAATTTGGCTCGTCCCAAGGTCGGATTGAAATCCAATCGGATTTCGTGGGCAAGCTGACGGACTCGCTGAAAACCGGTATTGGCACCTTGGTCGATGCGGATATGGAAGAGGCATCCGCGAAACTGCAAGCCCTGCAGGTGCAACAGCAGCTTGGTGTTCAGGCTCTGTCGATCGCCAACCAGGCGCCGCAGAGCATCCTGTCTCTGTTCCGTTAAATCCTTGAGAAGCGCCCCTGAATATCGGGGCGCTTCTCTCCCTCCGAGACTCCCGATTTAACGCCCAAGGACTTCGCAAATCATGATGCAGCACGCTCAGAACACATACTCGCAAAACGCGACAAACTTCCGCCCTCCTCGTCAGATTGAATATGACGCATTGGCTCAGATCACCCGCGATCTCAAACGCTACAGCGACGATCCAAAATCCTATTCTCAATTGGTGCAAGCGCTTCACGACAACCGCAAACTATGGATCATTCTGGCGTCCGATGTGGCGGACCCGGCCAATGCATTGCCGCAGCTTTTGCGCGCGCAAATCTTCTACCTCGCCGAGTTCACAGAACAACACACAAGCAAAGTCATCCGCCGCGACGCAACGGCCGAGCCGCTGATCGACATCAATCTCAGCATTATGCGCGGATTGAACCCGATGGAGGATCCGTCATGAGCGGCCTTGTCCTCAAACTCAGCCCCAAAGAGCGGGTGTTGATCAATGGCGCCGTGATCGAAAATGGCGATCGGCGCAGCAGGCTCAACATCGTCACACCTAACGCAAATATTCTACGCCTGCGTGACGCTTTGCACCCCGAGGAAGTCAACACACCTGTCAAACGGGTCTGCTACATCATCCAGCTGATCTTGTCGGGCGATGTGACCGCCGAGGATGCAAATCATCAGGTTCTTCGCGGCATTGAGCAGTTGAGCCAGGTCTTCAAAGACCCTGACAGCCGCGCGATCCTTGACGACGCCTCAGGTCATTTTGTCGCAAAGCAATTCTACCCGTCGTTGAAGTCCATCCGCAGGCTTCTGGCCCGCGAAGACCGTCTCTTGGCGCAGTAGGTCAGATGAGTTTTCAACCCATAGCACCCTTCGGCGGTCTGGCCGGCTGGGCGTTCTTGCAACGCACCTCCGCCGCTCAACAAGAGGCTTTGGCGCAATCAGCTCCCGTCAAACGCGACACGGATTACTTCCGAGACAACATCGCGTCGATCACCTCTGCCGAACAATTGGTCGAAGACCCGCAACTCTTGCGCGTGGCCTTGGGCGCATTTGGCCTGCAAGATGACAGCCAGAACAAGTTCTTCATCCAGAAGGTGCTCAGCGACGGCACACTCGATGATGCGGCTTTGGCCAACAAGCTCTCGGACAGCCGCTATAAAGAGCTTTCGGAAGCCTTCGGTTTTGGCGATTTCGACGTGCCTCGAACGGCTTTATCCACTTTCCCCGACGAGATTATAAACGCCTTCGAGGCGCGCAGTTTCGAGGTGGCAATTGGAGAAGCCGATCAGAACCTCAGACTTGCAATGACATTGGAACGCGAGTTGACAGATCTGGCCGCGCGCGATGTCTCTGACAACACAAAATGGTTCAATGTCTTGGGCAACCCACCGCTGCGCGAAGTGTTTGAAACCGCCTTCAATCTGCCTTCGGGCTTTGCTAATCTCGATATCGACAAACAGCTTGAAACGATCAAAGACTACGCAGATCGCCGTTTGGGCTCTTCCGAGATTTCGCAATTTACTGATCCCGCTCAACGCGAACGCTTGACCGAGAACTTCTTGCTGTCAGCACAGCTTGGCCAAAATTCGGCCAGCGGTTCAGGCTCCATTGCGCTGACATTGCTGCAATCGCCCGCGACTTTGCGCTTCTAATCTTCCTCCTCCGCACCGCCATCACCCGGCAAGCACTTGCGCAGGCGCTCAAAGTCATCGTCGATATAGCTCGCAACAGATTGCGACAGGAACGCCTCTAGACGTGGCCTTGCTAGAACGGCGCGATCAATCTCTGCGCTGCTGCCTTCACTGTAAAGCCCAGACTGGATCATCAGCTCAGCCTCTGCGAAATCTCCCATAAGCTTGCGCGCCTCGGAAAGACTTGTGTTCTCAGCCTCACTTGCGGCATGGGGCAGGCTACGCGAGACCGAACGCAAGACATCTATCGCAGGAAAGCGTCCTCTCTCTGCAATCGCGCGATCCATGACGACATGACCGTCCAAGACGCCGCGTACAATGTCGGCAATCGGCTCTTCCATATCCGAGCCCGCAACAAGCACTGAAAATATCGCCGTTATATCGCCCGCACCCTCAGGGCCTGGTCCCGCGCGTTCACAAAGTTGCATAATTGTTTGCGAGGTCGATGGGGGAAAGCCCCGCAACGAGGCCGCCTCCCCCATCGTGGTCGCGATCTCGCGATGCGCCTCAGCAAATCGCGTCAATGAATCCGCCAGCAAGAAAACATGCGCGCCTTGGTCTCGAAAAAACTCTGCGATTGCCATAGCAAGCCACGCCGCCCTCCTGCGCGCCATCGGTGACTGATCGGAGGTGGCCGCGACAATGATAGAGCGCGCCAAACCCTCAGGACCCAACACATCTTCGATGAACTCGCGCAGCTCCCGCCCCCGCTCGCCAATCAGCGCAAAGACACAAATGTCAGCCGACACTCCGCGCGCCAGATTGCCCAAAAGCGTCGTCTTGCCGACGCCGGAGCCCGCAAACAGCCCGATACGTTGACCGCGCACAAGCGGCAGAAACGTATTGAGCGCCGAGACGCCTGTCTCAAGCCTGCCGCCCAAACGCCTGCGCTGAGCGGCCGCCGGGGCGTCAGACAAAACAGGCCGAGCCTCGCGCCCGCGCAAAAGCGGCTTGTCATCCAAAGGCGCGCCAAATGGGTCAAGCACGCGGCCAAGCCAAGACGGATCAGGCGCGATCTCTGACGGACCCACATGTTGCACGCGGTCCCCGATGGCGAACCCAGCAACACCGCGCTCCGGCAAAACCGTCAAATCGCCCGCGTTCAATGACAGCACTTCGCCGTAACCCAAATCTTCTCCACCCCGCGACAAGCGCACCAGATCACCCACATGGGCGACGCCCAAAAGGCCCTCTACTGTCAATGAATTTCCGGCCGTCTGAGTCACGTCTCCGAAAAAGCGCACCGCGTTCAAAGAGGCGATCTCTGCCGTCAGGCTGTCAAAGTTGGAAAGTTGCATTTGAAAGATATCCGTTTGGTTTCAATTACTCTTTCTAAAGGAATCACCCTTAAGGCTTGGTTGAAGCCATTCGAGGGAGAAGCCCCGATGTTCAAAAACCTAGAGGTCTTTCGCACAGCTGGCGCAATGGCGCGCCATGCAGGGGCTGCTCAATCTGTGACCGCTGCAAACATCGCGAATGCCAACACGCCTGGCTTCAAAGCCCAACGGATTGATGGCTTTCAAGATACGTTCCAAACTCTCTCGACCACGCCACTCAAGACCACCCGTGCAGGCCATATTGGCCCGTCTGCTACGACGCCGAGCGTCAAGATGTTCGCCGATCCCGATGCGCTGGCCGCGCCGAATGGCAACACAGTCACGATCGAGACAGAAATCCTGAAATCCATTGAGGCAGAGCGGCAGCATTCGCGCGCGCTGACGATCTACGAGTCGTCGCTAAAAATGCTCAAGACCTCAATTGGTCGCGGACGCTAGGACATATCATGACAGATTTGAGCAAAACTCTAGAGATCGCCTCAAGCGGTATGAAGGCTCAGGCCGCCCGCATGCGACAGGTGTCAGAAAATCTCGCCAATACCGACACGCCCGGCTACCGCCGCAAGATCTCATCTTTTGAGCAAACGATGCAGGCTGGCACAGCAACGGGCGCGGTCGAGATGGGTCGCACGCGGCTTGACGCAACGCAATTGCCACAAGTTTATGACCCGTCGCATCCGTTGGCCGATGAAGCCGGATACTACCAAGGCTCCAATGTTGATCTGATGATCGAGATTGCAGACGCGCGCGAGGCCCAGCGCAGCTATGAGGCCAACCTTAAAATGTTTGAACAAGCGCGAAAGATGTCAGGCTCTTTGCTTGATCTCTTGCGCCGTTAGTCAGGAGCTCTGTCATGGATATCACCTCTTCACTCGCAGCCCGCGCCTATGGTGCCTCCAAACCTGCGACACAGCCTGATGAGAATACAGCGCTCGGAAAGGCCGCCAGCGACTTCGCGCAAGTTCTGCAAGAAAGCGAGACGACGGCCAAAGCCGCAATGATGGGCGGGGCCGATCCGCATAGCCTTGTTGAAGCCCTAGCCCAATCAGAACTCGCCATCGAAACAGCCGTCAGCGTCCGCGACAAAGTCGTCGAGGCCTATCAGGAGATCCTGAGGATGCCTGTGTGATGATGAGTGAAGCAGAATTCTACGACGTGTTGCGACAAGGTCTGTGGGTGTCCATCGTGATCTCCGCACCAATCCTGACTGTGGCGCTTGCCGTTGGTCTGATTATTGGCCTGTTTCAAGCGCTAACATCCGTGCAGGAAATGACGCTGACTTTCGTGCCCAAAGTCGCCGCGATGTTGGCGGTGTTTTGGGTGTCCATGTCCTTTATGACGCGTTCATTAACCAATTTCTGGTCGGACGGCGTCATCCCCATGATCGCGGGGGGCTAACAGATGAGCAACAGCGTCTACGCCTCCCTCTCGCGCCAATCCGGCCTGCTCAAAGAAATGCAGGTTGTGGCCAATAACATCGCGAACTCATCCACCACCGGCTTCAAGTCGGAAGGCGTCATTTTTGCGGAGCATATCAAAGCGCTTGGCCCTCAGGATCAATCCCTTTCCATGGCCACGGCCGATGCGCATAGAACCAACTTGGCGCAAGCGGGCTTGACGCAAACCGGTGGCAGGTTTGACCTTGCAATCGAAGGCGAAGGGTTTTTCCAAGTGGAAACCCCTGCAGGGCCAAGGCTGACGCGCGCGGGTGCGTTCATCCCTTCGCCGGCCGGAGAGCTTTTGACCCCTGAAGGCTACCCACTTCTTGACGCAGGCGGCGCGCCGGTTTTCGTGCCTGTTGATGCGATCTCGGTTGCGGTCGCCAGCGACGGCACGCTCAGCGCAGATGGCACGCCTTTGGGCCAGATCGGCGTGGTCCTTCCCAACGACCCCAATGATCTGATCCGCGAAGATGGTGTGCGCTTCCGCGTCGATGGCGCGGTGGATGTAGCCCCCGATGCGGCTTTGGTTCAGGGCTTTTTGGAAGGCTCTAATGTCGATCCCGTCGGGCAGATTGCGCGGATGATCGAAGTTCAACGCAATTATGAAATGGGTCAGGCGTTCTTGGAACGCGAAGACGAGCGCTTGCGGTCCGTCATGACCCTGATCAGCAGATAGTGAGGCAGTGAAATGAATGCTCTTAAGATTGCGGCCACTGGCATGGCCGCGCAGCAAACCCGGGTCGAGGTGATTTCCAACAACCTCGCAAATATGTCGACCACCGGCTACAACACGCGGCGCGCGGAATTTGCCGATTTGCACTACCAGCAGATGACACGCGCAGGCACGATCAACGCAACCGATGGCACGCTGGTGCCTGCCGGTGTGCAGCTTGGCCTTGGTGTGCGCCCGACTGCCGTGACAATCAACGTAGCGCAAGGCGCGCTGTCACAAACGGGCGGTGATCTCGATCTGGCCATTGAAGGGCGCGGTTATCTGGAAGTCGCACTGCCCTCCGGCGTGTCAGCCTATACTCGCGATGGCGCGTTACAGCGCACGGGCGACGGCTTGATTGTAACCTCAGACGGCTTTCCAATCGTGCCCAATGTGACGATCCCGGAAGACGCGCGCTCGATCTCGATCAACTCGGACGGTCAGATCTTCGCCTATTTCGCCGACCGTGTAGAGCCCGAAGAACTGGGCCAGATCACGCTTGCGGGCTTTTCAAACGAGAAAGGTCTCGAGGCGATGGGCAGCAACTTGTTTCTGGAAACCGGAGCCTCCGGCGCGGCCTTAGTCGCCGACGCCGGCACAAACGGTCTGGGCATTTTCCGTCACGGCTATCTTGAGGATAGCTCGGTCGATGCTGTGCGCGAAGTGACCGAGCTGATTGAGGCTCAGCGCGGCTACGAGCTGAACGCGAAAGTCATCACCGCGGCTGATCAGATGCTGGGGGCTACGACACAAATCCGATGAAACGTGCATTTTTCATAGCTCTCGGCCTCGCACTTTTGGCCCACGAAGCGGCCATCGCCGACACCGTCATCGCGACTCGCACCATTCGCGCCAATGCGGTGATCGATTGGAAAGACGTCCAGGCAATGGACGGCGCGGTCGTGGGCGCGATGACATCCGTGGAAGAGGTTGTTGGCCTTGAGGCAAGGGTAAATCTTTATGCCGGCCGCCCGATCAAGCGCGGCGACATCGGCCCACCTGCCTTGGTGGAGCGCAACGAAATTGTGCCAATCGTGTTCAAGACAAACGCGCTGAACATCGCAACTGAGGGCCGGGCTTTGGCACGCGGCGGCGTCGGCGACAGGATCCGTGTCCAAAACTTGTCCTCGCGCCAGACCGTGACAGGAACAGTTGACCCATCCGGCGCAATTCAGGTCGGACAATGAAGAGAGATTTGCCCATGAGCCCCCAAAGAGCTGGTATGATCGCGCTACTCTGCGCCTTGGCGCTTGGCGGATGCGCGCGCTTCAATGAGGTTGGCAAGGCTCCGAGCTTCAAGCCGCCGCAAAACGGCAATGAGCATTCGGCAATGATGCGTGTGCCGGTACCGCAAAGTGACGAAAACCAGCGCGCGCCAAGTGAGGCGTCTCTTTGGCGCGCAGGTCGCACATCGCTATTGGGCAATCAACGCGCGCAGCAAGTGGGCGACATCGTCACCGTCGTGATCGAGATTGACGAGCGGGCCGAGATATCAAACAGCACGTCGCGTTCGCGCAGCGGCAGCGAAGATCTCAGCATTCCGCAACTTCTGGGCATCCCGCAGCGTTTGGGAGGGCTCTTGCCCGACGGCGCCAGTTTTGACGACGCCGTATCGACGAATTCTTCGAGCGCGTCATCAGGTGATGGCTCGGTCAGGCGTAACGAGAAATTCTCGCTCCGCATTGCCGCCACGGTCGTCGACGTTTTGCAAAACGGTGTTTTGACCATCCAAGGCTCGCAAGAGGTCCGCGTGAACTTTGAGCTGCGCGAGTTGCTGGTCACGGGCTATATCCGCCCCGCAGATATCTCGCGCCAGAACGAGATCACCTATGACAAAATCGCCGCCGCGCGGATTTCATATGGCGGGCGCGGGCAAATCACGGATGTTCAGCAGCCCCGCCGGGGCCAGCAGATCGCCGATATCGTATTGCCGTTTTAGGATTATTTGATGGGCAAGATTCTTCCTGTTCTTTTGGCTCTAATCGGGCTGGGCGCCGGCGGCGCGCTGGGCTATGTCATGCGCCCGCCCCCGCCTGAGCCGGAAATAGCTGAGGGTGAAAAATCCGAGAAAGCGCCGAAGGATGCCGAAAAAGAGGCGTCAAAGGACAAAGATGAGAAGTCCGAAAAATCGGGCGACGATGCCGCCTTCGTCAAGATCAACAACCAATTCGTCGTCCCTGTCGTTCAAGGCGAGCGCGTACGCGCCTTGGTCGTTTTGTCGATCACTCTTGAGACGACGGAAGACAAGACGCAAACGCTTTACACGCGCGAGCCGAAAATTCGCGACGCATTCCTGCGCGTGCTGTTTGACCACGCCTATGGCGGCGGCTTTGACGGAGCCTTTACTGCAAGCCCCAACTTGGACGCGCTACGCTACGCCATGCTTGAGGCTGCCCAGCGCGTTGTTGGCGATATCGTCAAGGATGTCTTGATCACAGATATCGTCCGCCAAGACACCTAAGGCGACTTGTCAATCTGACTTGCCAATTTGCCAAGCGCTGCATGTTTGCCAAATGACACGCGCAACACGTCGAGGCCCTCGCTCTCAACCGCGCGGGCAGCTGCCAGTTTGATCGACAACTCACGGATCTTCGATCGCTTCCACTGCCGGTGCTTCTCACCATTCAGCAGAGCTTCTGGCATGTCACCCAAGCTAGGGTTGCTATGCCGCAAATCGGCAATCTGACCCGCAATCGCCGCAACCTCGGCGCGCGCCAGTTGCACCTGCATCTGATCGCGGCGCATCTTAGCATCTAACACTTTCGCCAGCCGTGCGAGCTTCGTCACATCATCCACGCTGAGGTCTCGCTTTGGCGCGTAGGTCTTCGGCAAATCGGATCGCCGCTGCAATGGCGCGGTAATGCTCTGGCAGAATTTGGTGGCCAATCTCGACGCTCGCAAAAATGGCGCGCGCAGATGGCGGATCACTATAGATCGGAATATCCGCATCCGCGCCAACCTCACGGATGCGCGCGGCAATTTCATCGACGCCTTTGGCCACACAAATCGGTGCTTGCCCCGAGCTTCTGTCCCATTTCAGCGCCACCGCATAATGGGTCGGGTTGACGACAATCACATCCGCTTTTGGCACATCCGCCAACATCTGGTTCATCGCAATGTCGTAGCCCTTCTGGCGACGCGATTGCTTGAGATGCGGATCGCCCTCGGATTCCTTGGCCTCATCCTGAACCTCTTTATGGGTCATGCGGTTTTTGCGAATATGCTCGGCCATCTGCCAGACGTAATCGACCGCACCAATCAAAAGCGTGATCGCAAAGACGATCAAAAGGAAATCGACAATCAGCTCGCTGATTAAAGCCGACACCTGGCCCGCCGACATTGCCGAGGCGGATATCAACTCTCCGACCCGACCGGCCAGAAACCAGAATGCCAGAAGCGAGACGACAACCAGTTTGGTCGCAGATTTCAGAAACTCGACAATGCCATTGGCACCAAACTTGTTCTTTACCCCAGAGACGGGCGATATCCGGCTGAGCTTTGGCGCGAGCTTATCTGGCGCAAAAACAATCGCGCGTTGTGCGACCAACGACACCAGAACTGCCACAGCGGGCAATGCAAAAAGCGCCATCAGGGACACACCCGTAGCTGCAAGCAAGTTGGCCAAAAACCATAGCTCGCCGCGCTCAAACACCGCGTGCGCGACATCGCCCGCGCTTGAAAAGACGTTTTGGTTTGCCGTCGCAAATGCGTTCAAGCTGACCGGACCCAAAGCCGCGATGGCGAACCAGAAGCCGATATAGGAAGCGGCCGTGTTCAGGTCGGTCGATTTCGGAACGTCACCCTTCTTGCGGGCATCTTCCAGCTTCTTGGGCGTCGGCTCAAAACTCTTCTCGCCACTTTCCTGCTCGCTCATTTGAACGCTCCCTTAGCCAGGTCGGTGTCGTGCAAGAAAACCTCGACCCAGACGGCCAAAAGAAAGGGGCTCGCAATGAACAACAGAACCAAACCGCCCAGACTGATCGCCGGCGCGCCGACGAAAGCCACCATCAGTTGCGGCATCGCCTTGTTGATGATCCCGAGGCCTAGGTTGTAGACCACACCTGCCAACACGAATGGGGCGGCAAGTGAGAAGCCAAACGCGAAGGCAGAGCTGACCCGACCTATCCCCCAATCCGCGAGCTCCCCGCTAGAGATCAGCTGACCAATGGGGAACAGATCATAGGATAGTATTAGCGCCTCGGCGACATGAACATGCAGACCTGCCATCACTGCAAGGCACAAGCCGCCAACCACAAGAAGCGTGCTGAATGCCGGCTGCGGATCGGCGCCAAGCCCGGCCCCAAAGAGCTGCGACAGCGAGGTCGATTGCGCCGCGACCGCGCCCGCGACTTGCAATGCGATAACGAAAAGCCGGAAGAGTATTCCAAGCGCCAACCCGGCAACGACCTCCGTGCCGATCAGGCTGAGCCAATTGTTTTGCGCGTGCACGTCCATCGCGCGCTCTAACACCAAGGGGGCCACGATCAGCGAGAAGCACACTGTCGCCACCAGCTTGATGCGCATCGGGACTGATTGTTCTCCAAAGGCTGGAAGCAGCGCCATCACCGCGCCTACTCGAATGAAGACCAGAGCAAAGGCCCAAATGACGGGCTCGGCCACACCAGAAAGGTAGGTGGCAAGCTCGATCACGCCGCGACCAGACCAACGACCGACGGCTTCGCATCGCGCGCGATTTCCTCGAATGACAAGACAGGCGCAGATATGCCCTTGGCTTGCAGGATCGTGCGCAAGAACCGGCGGCGCTGCACCGATGTCAAGACTGCTGGAAAAACGCCGCTCTCGCCTGATGCATTGATCTTCTCAGAAATCGCATTGGCCAGCCGGTTGAACTCTTCAGGCGGCAAGGCCACATCCGAGCTACCCGCGCCGCTTTCAATTTGGTATTGCGAAAAGATGTCTTCCCATTCGGGCGCCAATTGCAGCAAGGGCAAGGTCCCATCGGCGCGCTGCATCTCGCCTACCAATTGAAAGCCCAGCTTCTGGCGCACATATTCGCACAGACCCTCGGCCGAAGTGAAACTATGGCGGCCCTCGGCGATGGATTCCAATATCAGCGACAGGTTGCGGATCGAAACCTGCTCGTCCAACAAAAGCCGCAAGACTTGGTGCAGTGTATCGAGCGACACTTTCTCAGGCACCAATTCGCCCAGCAACCTGCGGTTCGCTTCGGCGCGCGTTGCATCGGACAAGTTGGTGAACTCGTCGATCAACCTTTGCAAAGCGCGCATCGACAACAGTCGCGACAAATTGCGTTTGATTATTTCCAACAGATGTGTCGCCAAAATCTCGGGCGGGGTCACTACTGTGCAACCTTCAAGCGTGGCGTCTTCTTGCGCCGCACGTCCGATCCATTTGGCCGGAGCGCCGTAAACCGGCTCAGCCACCGCCTCGCCTTCCAGCGCGCTGTCAGCGCCCACGGGCAAAAGCGCCATCACAGAATCCGCGCGCAAATGTCCTTCGGCCTGCTGCACACCCTGAACACTGATCCTATAAGTCCCAAAAGGGAGCGCTGCATTGTCGGTCAAGCGCACCTCGGACAAAACCACCCCAAACTGAGTGGCCACATGGTTGCGCATATTGGAAATGCGCGTCTCCAACCCCGTCGCCGGATCAAGCGCCATTGCCACAAGATCAGGCGCAAACTCGACATGAATGTCATCAAGATCAAGAATGTCGCCCATGGATGGCTCAGGGGGCAGTTCGGTCACTTGCGAGGTCTCTGCTTTGCTTTCTTCCCTGGCCTTGTTCCGGCTGACAACGAAAGCGCAGGCCAAGAGCGCAACGGCCCCCAAAAGGAACGGCAAGAACGGCAGACCCGGCACCAATGCAAAGAACACCATCAATACGCCGACCGTGGCCAAGGCTGCCGGATAGCGGCCAAGCTGCGTAGCAAGGGCCGTGTCTGTCGCTCCGCTCGTGCCCCCGCGCGCCAGCAAAAGCGCCGACGCGATCGAGATAATTACTGCTGGAATTTGCGTGACCAAGCCATCGCCGACGGTCAAAATCGCGTAAGTCTCAAAGGCGCGGCCTGCGGGCATGCCATGTTGCACAATGCCAATCGCCAGCCCCATGACAAGGTTCATCGCGGTGATGAGCAGCCCCGCAATCGCATCGCCTTTGACAAATTTCGACGCGCCATCGAGAGAGCCGAAGAAGGTCGTCTCGGCCTGTTCGCGCTCACGGCGACGCTTGGCTTCTGCGTGATCAATCGCGCCTGCAGACATATCGCTGTCGATTGCCAATTGCTTGCCGGGCATCCCATCAAGCGCGAACCGCGCGCCCACTTCCGCCATGCGTGCAGCACCTTTGGTGATCACGATGAAGTTCACGATCAACAGCACGCAAAACACCACTAGCCCCAAGAAGATGCTGCCGCCCATTATGAAATTGGCAAAGCCTTCGATCACATCGCCCGCAGCACTCGTACCAAGATGGCCCTGCCCGATGATCAGTTTTGTCGATGAAACGTTGAGCGACAATCGCAGCATCAAAGACGCCAGCAAGATCGTCGGGAAGGCGGAAAAATCCAGAGGCCGGTCCAGAAACAACGTGATCGTGAAAATCAAGATGGCCAGACCGAAAGACGCGGCCAGACCGATGTCCAAAACCCAAGCAGGCATCGGCAGGATCATCATCACGATGATCGCCATCAAAGCCAAGGCGAGCAAGACCGTCGGCTGAAAGATCGTTGAAAGCGTTAAAGGCTTCAAAGCGCGCCCTCACCAAAGAGAGACGCTCTATTTTGCGAGAGTGACCGCTTATCAGAAGATCCAAATAGAGACCCCAACACCGCGCGCCGGTGCTCTTTTGGCACTCCTTCGGACCTCTGGTCTAACGCGACCAGCTGGCGCATTTGCGCAAATTTCTCTCGGTATCTTTTGGCGTGAATTTCGGTGCGAGAATGATAGGCGCCGGCGGCAGCCTGCCAAGACCCAAATTCGGCATATAGACGGCGCAAGAACCGTGCGGCGTAGTCGGCATTCTGGCCCGGTGTGAACATCTCACCCAGGTTTGAAAATTCTGCCCCGTGCCATTTGAAGTTCAACTGAAAGCAACCGATGTCTATATTCGTTTTGCCTGATGCAAGACCTTCGCGCACGACCGCGATCGCGCGGCGCTGATCAGCGAGCCAATCACCTCGCCCCGTCGTGTTCACCGCCCATGGCCAAGGCGCGAATATTCCATCCACGGAGCGACCAGTCTCGACACGAGAGATCGCCATAAGCACATCTAGAGGAACATCATGACGTTCAGCGGCCTGAACGCTTGCCGCGTCACACAGGTTACGACCCTGTCCCATAGCTACGGCTGGCGCTGTCCAAGCCAATGCCAAAAACAGACCAATCGCGGCGAGGCGTAGAACAAAATTATGCCATCTTGGCAAGGGGTTAATCATGCGCGCTCCATGCAATTCTTGCAATCGAGATCAAGGGCTAGCTTGAAGAAATTTACATTTCGTAAGCGCGTGGTCGTAAGCGTCTAGCTACTGCGCTTGCGACGGTGTGATCAAAGCATCAAGAGCAGCGCGCGCGTTCTGACTCAGCCGCAAGATCTCGCCTGCCTGCGCCAGCGGTTTTGTGTCATCAAACGACGCGTTTTGCTCCTCCAACATGATCTCCGCAACCTGTGCTTGAGCCGTCTCTCCGCCTGCAAGATCGGCCCAGCTTTCGGCATTCCAAGCGATTTGTGCTTGTAATGCACCGCTCAGGTTTGGGCCCAATTCTTGCAAAGCAACCTCGGCAAGACCATCGCGCAGCATTAGTCGCGCGCGCGCGGCGTCATATGGGCCTTGGTCCCCTCTCGGCAAGACATCTTGAGCCCGCGAAAGCTGACCTTGCGCCGCGTAAATCTGTGACAAGAGCAGCGGGTCGTCCGCGCCTTGAGGCGATGCGTCGAGAACTTGCCGCGCGAGCGCGGGCATTCCCGCTTCGACAAAACGGTTTGCCAGGCCCTTCACGGCAGGAAAGCCCAACTCTGACACCAAATCTGCGTCGATCAGAGCAAGCGCCAACGAACTCAATTCGCGCAAAGCTGCATCTCTATATGCAGCCGTGGCGACGCCTTCCAAAGCTTCGACCCACTTTGCGACCTCACGCCTGTCGCGGCGCTCTAGCTCCGCAAATGCCTCCCCAAAACTGCCATTCCTTGCGCGCGCCAGAATTTCCAAGTGCTTAAGTTCCGGAGATATCGCGCGGCCGTAATTCTCTTGCGCCAAGGCACCAGCCAGATCGATCAGTTTCGGATCAATTGGTCCTTCACTCGCAAGATCGGCTTGCAACAATCGCAGCAAGGCTTCGGGCGAGTTCTCGGAGTTCTGCTCGACAATCTCAAGCAACTCTCCGCGCTCAATCGCGCCGGGCTCAACTTGGGACAAGGTCACAGCCGCGCTTGGGTTTGCACCGTCACGCTCCAAAGCGTTGCGCAAAATCGCAGCGCCGGTGTCATCGCCCGCATCGGTAAACTTGGCAATCAGACGCGGTGCGATCATGTCGCGCAAGTGACGCGGCAAGGACGAGAACTCGGACGTCACAGCGCGAGACTGTGCTTGCGTGATCCGCTCGGGTGCCCCCGCTGCGAGACTGGCCCAAAGCGCAATCGGCCCGTCGCATTCAGTCATCTGTGACAAAGCCAGTTCGAGCGCGTCAGCTTTACCGTCCATCAGATGCGCTATTGCCTCGACCGATCGCGCGGTTTGACTGGAAAGCTGATATTGCGACACCGTCTGCCGGGCCTCAGGCCCCATCCCGAAAAAGACATAGAGCCGCGCCAAAGCCAGTGCGTCTTTTTCAAGAAAGCGGTCAAATTCGCCCGTCAAAGCGCGCCGGATATCGCCAATTTGTGCGCCGTAGGGTCGCTGATCTCCCCAAGCAGAGATGTCGAAATGCGCGCCGGGATAACAAGTCGCCGTATCGGGACCACGTCTCACTGCTTGGCGCGGCGCGGGGTCTTCAATCGTTGCGACCCGCAACCGCGTTGGGGCCGTCTCAATAACAGGCTCTGCAACCTGACGCTCTGGCTGGTTGAGGAGGTCTTGGTTGCGCGGCGGGTCTTGCGGCAAGGGGATTTCAGCGACATCAAGGAAAGACTGCGACCCTGCGCGGCCGATTTGTTCCACAAGCGTCTTGCGCAGCTCCGAGAGGTCCGCTGCTGGGGTCGGCTCATCCGGCTCAGGCTCTGTAAAAACAGCGACAGAGCCTGCGAGATTTCGGCGCGGCTCTTGGCGCCACAACGGCGCGGGCGCAATACCAGAGGTCGCTGGGATCGTGCGGCGCTCCGTCGTTTCTTGAGCCACCACAGGTGCGTTACCCGCATCGAAAATGTCAATCACCAGATGACCGGTTTCCAAGACCTCGGAGACAAGTTCGCAGGCGCATCCCAGCTGCAAGTTCAGATCATCGCCAGACGCATCTATGCCAATCAGTCTTGTCCGCGGGATCTTGTCGAAAACCCTTGAGATATCATAGCCGTCGGAGTTGTCGTCCACTCGGATACTTGCGCCATCCGCGTCGCGATCTTCCAATGACCAGTCTTGACCCGGAGCCAAATAGACCACCAAGCGTGAATGTGTCTCATGCTCCCCCGACAAAACAAGGACAGGTTCGGCGTGTGCGCCAAACGCCAAGAGTGCAAAAAGAAGAGTCAGAACCTTACGCATCAAGCCGCGGCCTGTTTGGTGCCTTTGAGCGCTTCTTCCAGATCGGCAAAACTTGGGCGGACATGGCCGGGTGTGTTTTGCCGCCCGACTTCGATACAGATGTTGAGCGCGTGATTGTGAAGATTGGCCACAAGCACTTCGCGGATCAGCTTATGAAAATTGCTTTCATCCTCGACAACTGTCTGAACCTTAGAGGCGAAAGGACCCACAAACCCATAGGCCAGAAACACGCCTAGAAATGTCCCCACCAACGCGCCACCGATCAGTTTGCCCAAAATTTCGGGCGGCTGGTCAATCGAGCCCATGGTCTTGATCACACCCAAAACAGCCGCAACGATGCCCAAGGCAGGCAAACCGTCGGCAATCGTTTGCAACGCGTGGCTAGAATGCATCGCGTGATGGACATTGGCCTCTAGGCGTTTTTCAAGAACCTCTTCAACCTGATGCGGATCATCGTAATTCATCGAGGCCGAGCGCAACGTGTCGCAGATCAGCTCGACCGTTTCTTTGTCGGCCTGAATTTTCGGATAGTTCGAGAAAATCGACGACTCTGCGGGGCCCTCGATATGGCCTTCCAGCTCTACCGGATTCTTGCGCGCAAGGCGTATCAATTCGAACAGAAGACACAGGAGGTCTTGATAGTCGGCCTGCGACCATTTCGGGCCCTTGAAGACTTTGCCGACATCCTTGAGCGTATGCTTAATGCCGCCCATGTCATTGCTGATAATGAACGCGCCTGCCGCCGCTCCCATGATCATCGTTGCCTCATAGGGCAGCGATTTGAGGATGATGCCAAACTTGCCACCCGCAGCCATGTAGCCGCCAAAAACCATGACGAAGACGACAATAATACCAACGATACCAATCATAAGATCATCCCTTTCGGCCTAGCTGAACCGGTTACTCTTTTGGTGCGCGCGCGTTGCGGCCTGCCAGCACGACGCTGACGGCATAAGCCTTGTCTGACGACAGGTTCGACAAGATACCGCCCGCGGCAGCCGCGTTCATCCGGCCTAAAAAACCTGCCGCAAATTCTGGCGTCATCTGCTCGAACACGCTGGCCGCGACCTTGGGCTTCATTGCTTCATAGACCGCCGTGAGCCTGTCTAGATCGCCCTCAGACGCGCCATCAACCTGAGAGATCGTGGCCGAAAGACGCGCCTCGGCTTGTTCTAATCGTTGCAGGTTCTTGCGGATCAGCTCTTCCGAGACATCCAACGCAGTCGCACGGTCAAGCAGCGCCATTTCCTGGGCGTCCAGCTCAGTCGTGCGCGCCGCAATCAACTCCAGCATTGCCTCGACATCAGCCGATGGCGTGCAACTCTTCTCGTCATGCGCGGCCAATGCGGGGCTATCGCTTTGCCCCTCTTTGGCCAATGCGAACCCAACGCCGCCCAGACGCAAAACACCTGACAAGAGCAGCATCAACGTAATGGTCGCAATGACGCCTTGCTGGGATTTAAACTTGGGGAGGGTAAAGCTCATCCGCCCGCCTCCGATAACGACGCGCGGTTGCGCACAAACATCGACACGTTCTGCGTATCAAACTCAGGTGTATCTTCTGTCTCATCAGACTGCGATGCCTCGATCACTGGCTCGGGTGCCTCGTCAGGATGATCATCGAGTGCCGCCATCATCACCTCTAACCGATCTGCAACTTTCAAAGCCTGCTCGGTCGTGTTTTCCAGACTGGTCGAAGACGTCGTCGCCGTTTCTTGCGCGCTGACAAGAACTTTCGTCATCTCGTCAACCTGTTGAGATAAAACAGCAATCGCGCCGCCAATATCTTGATCAAGCCCTTTGAGCCGCGACAGACGCCGCGACAAAACCAAGCAATATATTGCGGCGGCCAATGCGCCGGCGCCAAGGAAAATATCTGCAAGAAAGTCCATCATATACCTCAGCTGAAAACAAATTCGGTAATGAGAAGATCGCGCACATGACCTGTGCCCGTGACCAATTGAATGCGCCGCAACATCTGTGCGCGCAGCCGGATCAGCGCGGCCGGATCTTCAAGCTCTGCGATATCAACGGCGCGCAAGTAGCCGTTCAACACATCTAGAATCCGCGGCATCAGATGGCTGACATCATCTGCACGAGACGGCTCGACCTCTAGTTGCGCATTAAACCGCAGCACTTTGCGCGCATCCGCGCCCAGCGAGACAACCATCGGTTCAAGCGCCACAAACTTGATCTCTGGCAAGTCTTCGGTCTTATCTTTTGCGCTTTCCGTCTTGTCGCTGGGTGCCAGAACCATGCCTGAAAACACAGCATAAAACCCGCCCCCGCCTAGCACCAAAGCCAAGACAAGCCCTATCAAAAGACCCTTCTTGCTCTTCTTAGGAGGAGCGTTCTCTTGCGTATTCTCTTCTTCAGCCATCCGAATCTCTCTCGAAGTTCACTTTTTGTGCTATAGCCCGCAATCGACTAACCGATTGTTAAGGCTGATCCCTCTAAGTGAAGGCGGCGAGATCAGAACGATCCGCTTTGACAATTGAGGTTTAGGCCGGTGCAACAGTTTCTGACCATTTGGAACGCATTAGAAACCAAGAAGCGCGTGATCGTACTTGCGGCGACCGCTGCGATGTTTGCGGGCGTTCTGTCTTTGGGGCGTCTGGCGTCGCAACCCGATCTAAGTTTGCTCTATAGCGGGCTTAGCCTAAACGCGGCGGGCGAAGTTGTTGCAGCGCTCGAGGCGCAAGACGTGGCCTATGACGTACGCGGCAATGCGATTTTCGTCGACAACACCAAACGAGACGAGTTGCGTTTGACGCTCGCAAGCGAAGGTCTGCCCGCCAATGGCAGCGATGGCTACGAGCTTCTGGATACGCTCTCTGGCTTCGGCACCACGTCGCAAATGTTCGACATTGCCTTCTTGCGCGCCAAAGAGGGCGAATTGGCCCGCACTATCCTCGCAAATCCGCAAATCAAAGCCGCACGCGTCCATATCGCGCCGTCCGATCAATCGCCCTTCCGCCAGCAGACACCGACAAAAGCATCCGTGTCGCTGCGCGCAGGGGGAAGTTCCATCCCGCCCGCCTCCGCAGAAGCGATCCGCTATCTTGTGGCCTCTGCCGTCGCTGGCTTAAGCCCGGAAGATGTCTCTGTGATTGATGCTGACAATGGGCTTGTGATCAACGGCCAAGACCCGTCGGGCCTAAGCCAAATGGCCGAGCGTGCAGAGGTTTTGAAACGCAATGTCGAGCGATTGATGCTTGCGCGCGTGGGCGCAGGCAATGCGATTGTTGAAGTCAATGTCGAGACCCAATCCGATGAAGAACTGATCCGCGAGCAACGCTTTGACCCCGACAGCCGCGTCGCGATCAGCACCGAAACGCAGGAAACCGCCGCTAGCTCTGACAGTCGAGGCGGCGGTGGTGTTACTGTCGCCAGCAACCTGCCCGAAGGCGAAGGCGCCGGTGATCAGCAATCGAGCGATCAAAACAATGATACGCGCGAGATCATCAACTACGAGGTCTCCGAGACCACGCGCGAGCTGCGCCGCGGCCCAGGCGCGATCAAGAAAATCAGCGTTGCGGTTCTGGTCAACGGGCTTTCCAGCGTTGATGACGCAGGCGCTGAGGCTTGGGCGCCAAGGCCCGATGAAGAACTTCAAACGCTCGAAGCTTTGGTCAAATCCGCCATCGGCTTTGATGCTGAGCGCGGCGATGAGGTGACGATCCGTTCCATGGCGCTTGAAGCGGTTGCGCAACCTGTCGCGGCAGACGCGCCGGGTTGGGTCAGCTCGTCACCGTTTGAAATCATGTCGCTCGCAAAACTCGCCATCACTGGCTTGGTGGTTTTGATCTTGGGGCTGTTTGTCATCCGCCCGATCCTGACCGCTCCCGCGCAATTGACCGCACCTGCGCCCACCGGACTTCTGCCTGATCCGGCGTTGGGCAATGTCATCAGCGGCGAGGTGCAACAGGTCTCGGCCGACAATGTCGTCCAACCCGGCATTCCCGCGCTGCCAACTGTGGCGGCCAGCAATGAGGATCCGGTGGAACGTCTGAAATCGCTGATCCAAGAACGACAGGATGAAACCATCGAAGTTCTGAAAAACTGGATTGAAGACACTGGCGAGGCGATCGAATGAAATTTGGCGTCTATGATGACTTTAGCGCCTCAGGCGCGGTGACGCCCGCTCGTTCAACCGCGCGCGCGCAACCAGGTGGCGACAACACAGCTGCCTTTGACAAGGGATACAAGGAAGGCTGGACCGACGCCATCAAATCCGCTGAGCGCGACGACGAAAAGGCGCGCGCCGATATTTCCACGGCGTTGCAAGAAGCGGGTTTCACCTATTTTGAGGCCCGCCAGCATGTGCTGAATTCGCTCAAACCGCTGCTCGACGCGATGGTTGAAACCGTCCTGCCGCGTCTTGGTCGCGAGACGCTGGGACCACAAGTCGTCGAGGAAGTTATACGGATCGCGAAGGCCACTGAGACGCCGATCAAAATCATCTGCGCACCGGCCACCCAAGAGGAGCTGGAAGGCGCCATCGCCCAGCGCGTCAGCTTCCCGGTCGAAATCGAATGCGAGCCGAGTTTTGCAGACAGCCAGATCCAACTGAAATTTGATCAAGGCGAGGCCAGCATCGATCCGACAGCATTGAGCGAATTGATTAAAGACGCGCTCGACAAATTTTACGAACTCTCCAAACAAAAGGAGCTAAAGCATGCCTGATCCAGCTGAAGGCCAAGGCGCGGCAGACGCGGTTCTCGATGGGATCAATGTCGATATCCGCATTTGCGTGGGCGTCGCCAAACCCAGCATATCTGAGCTGTTGGCGCTGGAATCCGACGCCGTTCTGACACTCGACAAAACCATCGACGACCCTGTTGATCTGTTCATCGGCGATAAGCTGATCGCGCGCGGCGTGTTGGAAGAAGTCGAAGACGCTACCAATGGCGAAATAGCGGTGCGTATCACGCAAATCGGCGATCCAACAGCAGGCCTGAAGTGAGATACCTCGCCCCCCTGTCTGTGGTCCTGTTTTGGGCTGCAAGCCCGGCTTTGGGTCAAGACGTGTCGATCACTTTGGGTGAAGGGTCCGAGTTGACAACTCGCACGATCCAATTGCTTGGCTTGATCACTGTGCTCAGCCTAGCGCCCGGCATCGCGATTATGATCACTTGCTTTCCGTTTATCGTGACTGTCTTTTCGATCCTGCGCCAAGCCATCGGGCTACAACAAGCGCCACCCAATATGTTGATCATCAGCCTTGCGATGTTTCTGACCTACTTTGTCATGGACCCGGTCTTTCAAGCAGCATGGGAAAACGGGATAAAACCTCTGAGCGAAGGCACCTTGTCGATCGAGCAAGCCTTCGCCCCCACGCTAGAGCCCTTCCGCGGTTTCATGGCAGCCCGGCTCGACATCGACACTTATCAAGCTTTGGCCGAATTGCGGCCAGATCAGCCGCAAACGGCCCCACGCGACGCGCATTTATCCGTGCTGATCCCATCCTTCATGCTCAGCGAAATCGAACGCGCATTCCAGATCGGTTTCCTGATCTTCTTGCCGTTCCTGATCATCGATCTGGTGGTCGCCGCCGTCTTGATGTCGATGGGCATGATGATGGTCCCGCCCGCTATCGTTTCGCTGCCATTTAAACTGGCATTCTTTGCGGTCGCAGATGGATGGAGCCTGATCGCAAGCGCACTCGTAAGGAGCTACACATAATGGCAAATCCAAACCAAGTGACCCCATCGCAAGAGGGGCTGGAAGTTCATGCAACAAGCAAGGCGAAAATGCTGATCTCGATCCTTGGCGCAGACTTCGCCAAGTCGTCGGACCATCCGTTCTTTCGCAAACTGGCCGAAACCGCGCTGCATGCGCCCGATGATGCCTCGCCCGAAAAACTGGGCAACGCGCTGCAAACTCTGGTTGAAAGGCTCGCCGATCCTGATGCCCCACGAACACCTAAGCCCGAAGTCAAAGCGCCCGCGCCGCAAACGCAGCAATTGCCAAATATCGATCCGGGCGAGCACCCCGCGATCATCGCCTCCATGCTGGGCAGTGCGACGGCCGATCAGAAGCGCTTAGCTATGAAGTCCTTGCCGCGCCAAACTGCACGGCGCGTTGCAGTCTATCTCAATGAACTGGACCGATAGAAATCTAAGATCTTCGGGAATTTACTGAACAACAAATTCCGCGTGCAAAGCACCAGCCGCTTTGATCGATTTCAAGATATCAATCATGTCATTGGGTGACACGCCCAGCGCGTTGAGCCCAGAGATCACATCCGCCAGCGACGTCTCACCTGCCACTTCCGCCAGCCCTGTGCCCACCGCCTCGCCAATCGCGGCTTGCGTGCGAGGAACCACTACGGTTTCCCCTTCGCTAAACGGGCTGGGCTGGATGACCAATGGCGTTTCCTGAATGGTCAATGTCAGATTGCCTTGTGCAACGGCGACTTTGGAAATTCGCACATTCTCACCCATCACAATCGTGCCGGATCGCTGATCTACGACAACGCGCGCGCGACGCTCCGGCTCAACCAGTAGGTTTTCAATCTGACTTAGCACCCGCGCAGGCGAGCCCGATCTTGTTGCCACAATATCCAATTCGACCGTGCCGGCATCGAGCATCAAAGCAACTTGGCGACCGTAGCGCGCATTGATCACATCTTCGACCTTTGCGGCTGTGGTGAAATCCGGCGTTCTAAGTGCGATGCGCAACCGCGTCAGCGCCGAGAAATCAAACTCGACCTCTCGCTCAACACGCCCGCCAGAGGGCACGGTTCCGGCTGTCGGCACACCATGCACAACCCGCGCGCCGTCTCCTTCGGCAGCCACACCGCCCGCGATCACCGTGCCTTGTGCTACAGCATAAATGTCACCATCCGCCGCGTTCAATGGCGTCATGATCAAGGTGCCGCCCAGAAGGCTTTTCGCATCACCTATTGCCGAGACCGTCACATCAAGCTTGCCGCCGGTGCGCGCAAATGCAGGCAGCACCGCAGTCACCAAAACGGCGGCGACGTTCTTGGGGCGAAATTGCTCTCCGCTGACATTGACGCCGAGGCGTTCAAGGATAGTGGCCATCATCTCTTCGGTGAAGGGCGAGTTGCGCAACCCGTCGCCCGTGCCATTAAGGCCAACGACTAGCCCGTAGCCCACCAGATCATTGCCGCGCACGCCGTCAAATTCGACCAGATCTTTTAGCCGAACATTCGATGCTGAAGCCGCGCTAGACAGCGCCAGCATGAACACCGCCGAGATCATCACAAACCATTTCGTCATCTCAGATACTCCGTCAAACTTAGCTGCGACATGCGCGATGTCAGGATGTAGAGCGTCTCGAGTTGCAGTTGGACCTGTTCCAGCTCAGAGGCCGTTTCGTATGGATCGGCGCTCACGATAGAATTGCGCGCCAGTGACAAGGTGTTTTGCTCTGCATTCGCTTGTGTCGTCACCGTCTCAATGCGGTTCTCAGAAGTGCCCAACCTGGCTTGCGTGTCGATCACGGCCTTGTTGGCAGCAATCAACCCGGTCGCGGCTTCCGCAGCAATATCGCGCCGCGCGGCATCATCGCCAGCAAGCGCGCCGTCGGCTAAGAGAGCGCTCATGGCGAGGTTCTTCAACACGTCGCGGATTTCGGGATCAGATGCTTTGACTTCCATGCTAGCCACTTGATTTTGACCAATCTCAACCGCTCCACCAGAGATATCCGAGCCCAAATAGCCCATCGTCTCAAACCCACCGCCGGGCTGCGAGAACCAGTCATCGACGGCCGCAATAAAGTCAGCGCTGGTCACGGCACTGGCCGTCTGAAGTTTCAGCTCTGCCAACATATCAGCAGCAGACGCCAAAGGTGCGCGATCCGTTGCAGTCCCGCCAAACAGATGTGTCTCACCTGTGCGGGAATTGAGATAGCCAACAGTCGCCTCGAACCGCGCGCCAGCATCGGCAATCACAGGCTCGATTGTAGTTGTGCTGTTCAAGCCAGTTGCCGCCAAAAGTGAGGTGCCAAACTCTGACACTTGCCCGCGCACCGCATCAAGTGACGTTTGCGCCGTGGTGAGTTTCTGCACCATATCAGCGCGCGCCGTGGCAAAGCCATCAAGCAAAGCAAGCGAGCGCTCCATCCCCGCCAAAGGCGCAAAGTCGCCCCGCACGGCTTGGCCGATATCGGTCTTGCGCCCCGACGCCAGCTCTTGCGTCAACTGGTTCATCTGGCTGCGCAGCTCGAAATTTTGCCGACGCATCGAAAGGCTTTGCGCCAGATCGCCTACACTTGAAAAACTCATGTTCAAATCCTCAGCAAGGTGTCTAGCATCTCGTCCACGGTCGTGATCACTCGCGCGTTTGCGGCAAAAGATTTCTCGATCAAGAGCAGTTTTTGCATCTCTTGATCCGTGTCGACGCCATCCGCCAGTTCCAGATCGCGAAACGCATCAACCTGCGCCGAGGCAAAGCTTTGGCGCGCCTCAGCCGTGTTGCGCGATGTGCCGATCTGGGACAGAAAATCCGACACCAACCCAACGCTGGAGCCCGCGATATCGAACTGACCAGAGGCTGGCGCGCGCAGATCAGACAGGCTGGAGCGCATTGCTGTCAGAACGCCATTCTCGCCGACGGGGCCTGCGGGCGCGTAAAGCCCGTCGCGCAATCTTGCGACATCACCACCTTGGCCCGGATCGACCAGAGCATTGACCTCTAGACGCCCTGCAAGACCCACCTCATCCAGTGGATCAAACGCAGCGCCGCCGTCAGTGATCACGCCAGCAACACCGACACCAATACTTGGGTCCACAGCAGGGTCTGACAGACGGTCCATGAAATCGCGCGCCATCGCGTCGATCTGGCTTTGGGCATCCACTGCCAATGTATCGCGTGTCTCAAAAAGCGCCGAAAGCTCTCCACCTGCAACAGAGCGTAACGCATCGCCGAAACTGCTGGCAGCGCCCTCCATTTCAAGGCCCGACAACGCTCCGCTGGCTTGGGTCATATCGGCCGTGATAAGCGGGGTCGGAGTGAAAGAAAACTGCGCCGCGCGGCCATCGACCAATGTGGCACCCGTGGAGGTGATCAAAGCGACTTTGCCGTTGTCCCTTGCAATCGTTTGAACCGGCACGATCGAGCTGATCTCATCGATCTGAACCTGCCTTTGATCCATCAATGCAGTCGCATCATTGCCAGAACCAAGCTGGCGTTGAATTTCATCGTTCAGCGCATCGATATTGGCCAGCCCTGCGTTTAAGACATCAACACGCTGCGCAATTTGTTGATCTGCCGATTGACGCGTGGCCTGTATCCCGTCCGAGATCGTGTTGAATTTCGCAGCGACTGACTGCATGCCCGTGACAACTGAATTGAGCCGCACTGCACTACTTGGATTACTCGCCGCCTCAATGAGCCCCACTTCGAGCGATGCAAGCCTACCCGCTAAGGACGCAGGATCACCGGGCTCTCCCAGCAAGGTCTCGACGCGGCCAAAGAAGGCCACCTCTTGTTGCGACACACCCAGCGAGGCATCCGCCAAGCGTCGATCAGCAATCGCGGTTTCATTGACGATACGCTCAACACTGCCAACCCGCACACCCGCGCCATTGCCTCCCAAGCTCATCGACGACAACGATATTTCACGCCGCCCATAGCCATCGGTCATCGCATTGGCGACATTGCCCGAGACCAGTTCGGCGGAGCGTGACGCCGCCGTCAGCCCTGAAATCGCGTTGGAAAGAGAACTTGTAATACTCATCGGCGCGGATGCCTCATTCAGTTAAGGTTAGCGTTTGATATTGGTCGTTTCCTGCAACATCTCATCGACGGTCTGGATAACTTTCGCATTCGATGAATAGGCCCGTTGGGTCTGGATCAACTGGGTCAGCTCGCCCGCCACGTCGGTCGCAGATTCCTCCAAAGCGAAACCTACGATATCGCCTGTCGGCCCGTCAGCGGCGTCCCAAAGGAAGAACGATCCGCTCTCGTTTGAGGTGCGGTAGGTTTGATTATCAAGTGAGATCAGCCCATTCGGATTTGGCAGATCGACCAACGGAATTTGATAGACCGTTCGCGTGATGCCAATGTCGAATGTCGCCTGAACCATGCCGTTGCTGTCCACATCAACGGAGATCATATTGCCCACAGGCGAGCCATCTTTGGTGATCTGTGTTGGCGCAAAACTATCTGACAGCTGCGTTATGCCAGTGCCTTCGTTCAACCCGCCAATCGAGATTTCCAAAGGACCACCATCCACATTGACCGAGAACGATCCGGTGCCGGGAACATAAGCGCCGCCACTGACCGTTGTGACGCTATCAAGTGTGCCGCCACTGCCGCGCGAGTCGTCGAATACAAGCGTATATTCACCGATCACCGCATTGCCGCTGGCGCTGTCACGCAGCACCATATTCCACTCATTAGAGCTGCCCGTCGCAGGCACGTTCGGCGTGTATGTCACCATCACATTTTGCGACGTACCAAGATTGTCGAAATACTCGACCGACAATTCCAAAGGCGTGCCGGGCGCTCCGGCTTCCGTGTCAGTCGCAGGCAAATTGACGCCAAGATTCATCCGCGTCGTAGGCTCGCCTGCGAACTGATTGACGTTGATGCGAATAGGCTCAAGCCCGTCAGATGTATCGCGCGGATATGTCGGCACGGAGCCATCCGCGCTTGCAGGCCAGCCCATCAAAACCATCCCCGTCTCGGAGCGAAGATAGCCTTGGCTGTCGGTTCTAAACGATCCAGTCGTGGCGAGGCGGAACGGGTGATCGCCGCCATCAAGGCCAATCGCGGCCTCTGTCGTGACAGGCAAGAAGCCGCGGCCCCGTACGGCCAGATCTGTCGAATTGGTTGTGGTCATCAGCGCGCCGGGTTGATCAATCAGCCGCTGCGAGGTGACCCGCACGCCGCCCGCTGAATAGGTCCCTGTGCCGTTCGAGATCACCATCGAATGGAAATCCGTCTCGGCCCGTTTATAGCCATTTGTATTTGCATTGGCGATGTTGTCAGAGATGGTCGACAAACGGCTGGCATTCGCGGCAAGCCCTGCTACGCCCGCATTAAGAGAAGATGAAATTGTCATAGGTTGCGCCTTTCTGCTGCATCCGGTCTGGCGCGACTATGCGCATGCAGGCTTAACACGCGGCTAACAGATAAAATCTGATCTATTTTCAGCCCTTACCCTTGCGCAGCAAGGTCACCTCAAGGCGGTTATTGCCGGCATGCATCGCGTCTTGAAGCAGCGGTTTGCTCTGACCGTAGCCCGTGAGCCGAGAAATACGGGCCTCGGGAAAACCCGATGCTTCCAGCAATTCGCGTACGCTATGCGCGCGTTGCGTTGTGATCTCCCACGCGCGGTTTTCGGCGGCCACCACGGGATAGGTACGCGAATGGCCTGTGATTGAAATGTCATTTTCAACCACCGCAAAAACCTCGCTCAGCAATTGGCCGATCTGGATCATAATCGGCGTAGGCGCCTCAGAGACCGGGTCGAAAAGAGGGCGGCCTTCAAGATCGAATACTTCGATCACAAGGCCTTCGTCCGTGACACGGGTGACGATATGTTCCAGCGCCATTTCAACCACCAGGCTTTCGCCACCCTTGCCCATAAGCCCGGCCTGCACGCCTTCCAAGGTTTCCGTCTCGGCTGCTTGCGCGCCATCCTCTGCGCCCGTTGAGCCGGCATCTTGCGTAGAGCGGCCTTCAGTTTCGACAAAGCCGCCGCGGCCAGATTGCGACATAGTGTTCTCGGAGAATAGGCTGTCGCCGCCGAACGCCCCGTCACCACCACCTGAAATACGCGCCACAGCAATCGTTGGGCTAAAGTAATCCGCCAATCCCTTGCGCTGCGTCTCGGTCGTCGCATTCAAAAGCCACATCAGCATGAAAAACGCCATCATCGCGGTCACGAAATCCGCGTAAGCCACTTTCCACGCGCCGCCGTGATGGCCACCGCCTTTGATGACCTTCTTTCGTTTAATGATAATCGGCGCGAGTTCGGTATCGCTCATGGGTCTCATCCGCAAATTCGAATGCGCCCCTCCTAACAAGTGCCCGTGAACAGGCTGTTAAGCTTAAAATTGTCTGGAATTTTCAGATGCGCGCCTGATCGAGCAGCAAACACGTCTCACTATTAACAACGCCAGGTATCTCGCGGACTTCACGCAAGATGCGGTCGAACTCGGGCAGGCTCGTCGTCTCGATATGCGCCACCAAATCCCAATTTCCATTGGTTGTGTGCAGTTCGGTCAGCTCTGGCATGGAATGCAATTTGCGCGTCACAGCACGGCCCAAAGCGCCTTGCAGCTCGATCATCATCACAGCTGTTATCGGGCTTATCGACGTGTCGCGACCCAGCTCGATTGTGAAGCGTTTTATAGCGCCATTGGAAACCAGCTTGTTCAGCCGCGTCTGCACCGTGACGCGCGAGACGCCGAGCTGGCCTGCGAGCGTCGTCACTGAGGCACGACCATCCAGCTTAAGGGCTGCGATAAGGGCTCGGTCGGTTGCATCAAGATCTCTCATATTATCATTATAGATAATAGATTGATCATATTGATAGATATTTCTTACGTTTTTATCATCATTTCTGTGTAATTCGACAATTTTCTCCACGAAAATCTCTCAAGGTAACGCGGAGACCATCATGCACCCTCGAAGCTGCGCCCTGATAGGCGCCCCAATTCAAACTGGAGCGAGCCAACCCGGCTGTATCATGGGCCCCGATGCCTATCGCACAGCAGGCCTGTTTGAGACGCTGACGGAACTTGGCCATGATGTCACCGATCATGGAAATGTCGCTGTTGAATTGACCGCCCCCGTAGACCACCCAAACACGGCAGTTCATCATCTCGGTGACACGGTCGCCTGGGGAGAAGCGCTTGGAAAGGCCGCTCTGAAAGCCGCTAAATCCAGTGACATGCCGATCTTTCTGGGCGGAGATCACAGCATGGCAATCGGCACCGTTCCGGCCATGGCGCGCCACGCCAAAACACGCAACCGCAAACAGTTCGTTCTGTGGCTCGACGCACATCCTGACATGCATACGCTCAGCACGACGAAAAGCGGGAATTTACATGGAACCCCAGTGGCTTACTTCACTGGCATGCCCGGGTTCGAAGGGCTCTATCCTGCACTTGAGACGGCCGTTGATCCCAAAAATGTCTGCATGCTCGGTATCCGGTCCGTCGATCAGGCAGAGCGCGACGCGCTGACAACATCCGGCGTCGATATCCACGACATGCGCGCCATTGACGAGGCCGGAATTGCCGCCCCCCTGCGCGCCTTTCTAGCTCGCGTGATCGATGAGGATGGGGATCTGCATGTCAGCCTTGATGTCGACTTCCTCGACCCGTCTATCGCGCCCGCAGTCGGCACAACGGTACCCGGAGGAGCGACGTTTCGCGAGGCGCATTTGGTGATGGAAATGCTGTGCGATACGGGGCGGGTGACCTCATTAGACTTAGTCGAACTGAACCCGTTTCTCGACGAGCGTGGCCGGACCGCGCGGCTGATGGTTGATCTTTGCGCGAGCCTCATGGGGCGCAAAGTGCTTGACCGTATGACCACGCGATACTGATCTGAAGGAGCCTATCTTATGACCAATCTAAACCCCTCTGCGCTTGCGATGGTGCCCTTTGTCAGTGTCGATAACATGATGAAAATCATCGGAAAAATAGGCATTGAAGCGATGATCTCGGGCATTGCGAACTACATCGAAGCGGATTTCAAACGCTGGCCAGAATTCGACAAAACGCCGCGTGTCGCGGCGCATTCTGATGAAGGCGTCATCGAGTTGATGCCGACCAGTGATGGCGAAACCTACGGGTTTAAATATGTGAACGGCCACCCCGCCAATATGGCGCGCGGGTTTCAAACGGTGACGGCCTTTGGGGTGCTGGCAAGGGTCGAAAATGGCTATCCGATCTTGCTGTCAGAGATGACAATTTTGACCGCTTTGCGCACCGCCGCGACCTCAGCCATTGCCGCGAAATACCTTATAAATCAGGGATCTAGCTCGATGGCGATGATCGGAAATGGCGCGCAATGTGAGTTTCAGGCTTTGGCCTTCAAAGCGATTTTGGGCATTGATGCTGTCAGGCTTTATGACATCGATCCTGAGGCCACAAAAAAGGCTGCGCGCAATCTGGAAGGGTCTGGTTTGCGCGTTGAGCTTTGCGCCTCGGCGGAGGAGGCGGTGACGGGTGTGGACATCATCACGACCTGCACCGCCGACAAACAATATGCCACGATCCTGACCGATAACATGGTCGGCGCGGGGCAACATATCAATGCGATTGGCGGCGATTGTCCGGGCAAGACGGAGCTGCATCGCGATATTCTTTTGCGCTCGGACATCTTTGTGGAATATCCGCCGCAAACCAGAATTGAAGGCGAAATTCAACAACTTAGCGCCGATCATCCGGTCACGGAATTATGGAAAGTCATCACCGGGAACGCTCAGGGGCGGCGCGATGCGAAGCAGATTACACTGTTTGATAGCGTCGGATTTGCGACCGAGGATTTCTCTGCCCTGCGCTACATTCGCGATCAGTTGGAGAGCACGGGGTGTTACGCAAATCTCGATATGCTGGCTGATCCCGATGACCCGCGCGACCTGTTTGGGATGGTCACGCGGGGGCAGGGTCCAATCCATAATGCCTAATTTTTGTGCAGTTTTTCTATTTTTGCACAAAATTTAGGCGCTTTTGAA
>CAZCEW010000007.1:0-6710 GCA_964497775.1 uncultured Rhodobacterales bacterium | reverse complement strand
CTTCCGGCTCGACAGGGGCTTCTGGCTCGACCGGATCTTCGGGTACTTCGGGCTCGGCAGGGGCGACCGGTTCAGTGGCCACCACGGCAGGTGTCGTGTCGGTCTCGTCGGCTTGCACACCACAAGTTGGAATGCCGTTGGCGGGCCGTCGCATTTTCATACCCATCTCAGCGCGCAGAAATCTTACAAGGCGGGCATCACGGTAGTAGATGTCACTGGTCAGACCGCGCTCGCCAATGAAAAACTGCGTGGTTTTGCCGTTTTCGGTAACGCGAAGCACGGAGGTGTAGACACCGGCCTCCGAAAGCGCATTGCAACGCTCGACCTCTACGGCCTGGGCTTGAGGCGCGAGGGTGAGTAGCGCGGCTGTGATCAAGGCAGTCAGTTTGGAATGTCTCATGTCGGTTCTCCGGTAATTTGAGGGTGTGTCGTGTATGGCTCGCGGATCGGGCCCAGCAGGTTTTCCCGCAAGGCGGCCTGATGGATGACGAAGCCCAATTGCGGCTCTACCTTCATCAAAAGCGCGGCTGTGCGCCCTGAAATGGAGCGTTTGCGCGAAAGCTTGAAACGGTCCGCGAACCACTTGATGCCCAAAGTGCATAATGCGCTGTCTTCGGCGTCTTCGCGCGTGACCGTGAGACGTTTCCGCCCGACAATCAGATCGCGTGACAGATGATGCACTTGCTGCCACTCCGCGCGTACCAATTTGCGCTTCTGCCATGCGCCTAGCGCCTCATGGATGGCCTCAAACGGGTCGGAATGCAGTGAATGGTAGCCGTGTTTCTTGGTGTCGTGGCGGACATACCAAAGCAGCTCGGAACGGTCGGTGATGGCGCGCAAGGCCGTGGCAGTGTTGCAATCGGAGCGGATAGCATGGCCCCAATCGACCCACATCGGCACCCAGTTGATTGTCTCTCGCTTGACCTCGTTGGTGGCCAAAGCCAGTTCGCGGTCCAGAAGCGAGGTCATCTGGCGCGTGTTCACCAGTTTGTTGCGCAATGCGATCGCGCGCGCATTTGGTCTGTGTTTCATGATATTTTCCCCTGTCCATCACGCGTAACTTCACGCGCTTGTTAATCTTGATGAACAAGCTCTAGAGGGGGCATTTGAAGCGCGCATACATCAGAAGGTGTAGGGCAAATACTCATTTTGAAGGCGAATGGCGCAGCTTACAGCATTTGATGTAGCGGCCTGCTTTTTGCGAAAGCTACCGCGTCACTTCGGCTTGAAATTCCAAGATCTCTGAGATGATTTGAGGCGTATGCGTGTCCAATGGTGCGTAATCTGCGTCCTTGATTTCGACATATCGCACCCGATCACCCAATGCAGCGGCGAACTGACGGCTGGCTTGAACCGCAAAGAGCGGGTCTTGGGTGCCGTGGATCAACAAGATGGGAATATCACAGGCCGCAACATCCCTAGAGAAGTCGGAGAAAGCCAGCCGCGCATCTTCTGCCAGCTGATCAATGCCTTGCTTGGTGGCAACGTCGAGCGCCTTTTGCGACTCTGCTAATGCCTCTGGCAAGAGTATTCTATCTAGGATCGGTTTTCGCGCGCGGCTCTTGAGTTGCGATTTGAAGAAAGCTGCTTGACCCTGTTTTACCCACGCGCGCGTCCCTGATTTGACAATAAATGCAGAGAGGCTTGGGTAGCGCGACATTGCGCGATACAGCGCCTTGCTCCACGGGTTTGCTTCATCTTCGTCTCGGTAATAGATGCGCGGCACAAGGGCTGCGATATGGACGAGCCCAGCAACACGTTCGCTAAGATGGCGCGAGGCGATATGCATATATCCCGAGGAGGTGTTTGCCGCCATCAAAAGGCAGCGGCTATGGCCCAATTGATCAAGTAATGCGCCCACATCATCGACAAAGGTCTTGATAGCGTCGCCCCCTTTGGGCGCAGGATCGGTATCGCCAAACCCGGGTCGGCACAGGCTCATCACGCATAAACCCGCCTCATAGAAGCCCTGTTCGACGTGGCGCTCGAACGTGTAGGATGCGCCATGTGGCAAGTAGACCACAGGCGTGCCGCTCAGATCACCGCACAGCGTTACCTCGACGCTGCGCCCGCCCGGACGCACCAGATCAACGCGCTTGCGGTGCGGGTGGCGCAAAACTTCGGCAATCTCGCCCACCTTGTCGACAAATTGCGTGATAGAAAGCGCATTGCGAAACAGCTCCACCTGCGATCGCGCGCCCATTTTGCTCATCAGGGAATGGAACTGCGTGCGCACCGTCGCGTGTGATCTGCCGCGTGACTTTGCGATATCTTGCGTCGATTGGCCGTCAAGAAAGCTGACCAGCAATTCGCGCTCGGCCTCGGTGAGGTCAAACTCGCGCTTGATAAGCCCAGCGGCTTCCGTTTTCCAACGGGAGTCAACAACGAAAACCAGCGCCTCGCCTTGCCCGCTTTGCAACATTTTGGAAGGCGCAATCGACAAGGTGACGGAGCTGTCATCGCTTTTGGAAAACCCGCGCCTTAGGATCGCGTCTCGCATATTGCGCTGCGGATCAAGGCTGGCGCGCACCAGATCAGCGATTGGTTCGTTCTGTTCAAGATCAAAAGGCAGATCATCGAGCGTGGCGTCAGCCCCCAGATCATAGATGCGTAGCGCCGCCGAATTTTGCGCCAGCACGCGGCCATTCTCGCGCACCAAAAAGGCCGCAGAGCTAAAGGTTTCAAGAAGATGGCCGACTTGGCGGCCCACTGCGCTGCCTGGCTCCTCACCTGCCACGGACGTGATAGAGGCCAGCGCGGCGTTTTCGACATCCGCAAAAGTGGTCTCGCCCGCCCGATTGTTCAGATCGAAATATGAATTCCACGTCGAGATAAGATCTTCAAATGTCTGCGGATCATCGCTGACACTTTCTAGTTTCTTGATAACCTGCGCTTGCAGAGCTTTTTGCGACGTCTTGGCCATACCGAAAAGGTTAGCATCGAAACGGTCCGCAGCCATACAGCAATTGTTGTATAGAGCCTTCTAGCAGTACCGCTCCGGCCCTTGCCATTGCGCGGCATTGTAGCGGTCACCATGAGCCCAACCTACGGGCAGAACCTGCTCGATCCGGGTCAAATCCTCGGCGCTGAGCGTCAGTTCCGTGCCGCGAACCAGCTCTGCCAGATGGGCGAGGTTTTTCGTGCCGGGGATCGGCAAAACGTGCTCGCCTTGCGCGATCAACCATGCAATCGACAAAGCCGCCGTGGGCTCTCCCATATCAGCGGCCAAGGCGCGGAATCTATCCGTCGCGGCGATATTGGCGTCGTAATTGGGCTGCATGAAACGCGGGTTATTTTTGGTAAACGCCAGCGCTTGAGTGGCCTCATAGGTAAATGGCGTGTCGGTCAAAAACGCGCGGCCTACGGGTGAGAAGGCCACAAGTGTCGTGCCAAGCTCGGCGCAGGTTTGGGTCAGGCCCAGCTCTGGTGCGCGGGTGGACAGCGAGTATTCGGATTGCACGGCAGCAATCGGGCACTCGGACGAGGCGCGGCGCAAGGTGCTCGGCGCAATCTCGGAAAACCCTACGGCCTTGGTTTTGCCAGCGTCGATCAGGCGCTTCAATGTGCCCGCGACATCTTCAGGACTATGCGTCGCGTCATAGCGGTGGATGTAGAACAGATCGACGCACTCAATCCCGAGCCGCGCAAGGCTGGCGTCAAGCGAGGCTTCCAGATAATCGGGATCGTTGTTGAACCGGCGATCCGGCTCGCCAGTGATGCCCGCCTTGGTGGCCAGATGCATATCGTCGCGCGCGCCCTTGTTTTGCGCGAACCAACTGCCGATGATCGTCTCTGAGCGGCCATTGCCATAGACGTTGGATGTGTCGATATGGCTGACACCGCCCGCGCGGCAGGCGTCTAAGATGGCGTGGCTGTCTTGCTCTGAAGCATCGCCGTAAATGCCCGCAAATGACATGGCCCCCAGACCAATATGCGAGATTTCCGGCCCGTTTCTGCCCATGCGGGTGGTCTTCATGTTGGCGCGTCTCGGCTATTTGGTCTGTTCGGTTTCGGGCTTGGTTTCAGCGCCCGCATCTGCGTCAGAGATCACTTCGGCATCGACAGTGGCCTCGATAACCTCTGCCACATCATCGCTGGCCTCCGCCTCTTCGACGGTGTCGCCGGATTTGTCCTCAAGCGCGCCTACGATCAGAGGCAACATGGCCGCGCCTGCATCATTGACCACTTCTGCCTCAGGTGGGTTGGTCCAGCTGAGCGTGTCGAAGCTGGAGCAGTTGGAACAGACCGGCCCCCAAGTCGTGTGGACCTGATGACAGTTGGAGCACACCCATTGCGGACCACGCGGAACGCTGAGCGCTTTGGCCAGCCAGCCGCGTACAACGACATCATCCGCGCCCTCGCCCCGCTCAACCGCAGCCATGATGGCGACAGAACGCGCGGTCGGTTTGGTCTCGGGCAGATCGCCTAGGGCACGGCGCGCTTCGGGGAAGTCTTCGGCCGCGATATGCAGCTCTGCCATCAACATGCGGGTCTCGTCATGATCGGCGGTGGCTTTGACGAAACTGCGGAAACGCTTGATGCGCGCTTGCGGTGTCTCGTCGGGCTTGATCGCCGCGAATGCTGCGGCCAGATCAGGGTGCTGGCGCGTGTCCCAAGCCTTTTTCAAAACGCGGGTCGCGTAGCGGTCTTTGCCCGCTTCGATATAACCTTGTGCGGCCAAAACGGCGGCAGGGATCAGATCAGGCGAAAGGCGATTGGCCTCGATGGCATTCTCGCGCGCCTCGATTGTGTTGCCGTCCGCCAAGATATCCTTGGCCTCCGACAAGGCCAAAACGGCGTCACGGCGGCGATGCACATCGCGCGGCAAGGAGCCATGTTTCAGCTTGGCATTGAGCGTATCACGCGCGCCCGACCAGTCTTCTTTCTCGGCCTGAAGGCGCAGAAGCACGTCTTGCGTTTCTTCATGCTTAGGTTTCAGCGCGAAGGCTTTTTCGGCCAGTTTCAAGGCCATATCCGTGTCACCATCTGCGAGCTTTTGCTTCATGATGCCACGCACACCAACAAAGCGCGTGCGCTCGTCGGTTAGCAATTTCTTATAAACCTCTTGCGCTTTTTGACCGTCACCTGCGACCTCCGCGGCTTGCGCCGTGATCAGGTTTGTCAGCTCGGGGCGTTGCAGATATTTCTCCGCCTTAGCGGCCTTCGCCATGGCTGTGCGCCCTTCGCCAGAGGCCAGCGCCATCATACCATCTTCGAGCGCGTCAAAGCCTTTGCGTTCCCGGTTGCGGTCGAAATAACGCGACACGGCGGTCTCGTCGCCATTGAGGAAACGAAACGTCGCGACCAGAAAGCCCAAGACTTTCAACAGAACCCAAAACGCGAATAACAGCGCCACAAGCCCGATAATCGCAAAGAGCGGGCTGAGCGTGAATTCCGTGTCGGCGATAGAAATCCTAACCCCGCCGCTGGTTTCCATCAAAGAGCCAAGGCCCATTGCCACAGCGATAATCACCGCAACAAAAACCAGTATTTTAACCAAAGACCAAACCATCACGTTTTCCTAGTTTTCGTTGAGCGCAGTGCTCAATTCCTCAAATGCCGCAAGCGCGGAGGCGCGCGTTTCGGCGGATTGTATCCAATCGGACATGGCGTCCTGACCGGTGGGCGGCAGTTGACCAAGCTCAGTGACGGCCGCGGCGATATCGCCGGATTTCACTGCCGCCTGAGCACGTGACAAGACCGCATCGGGGTCATCGCCTTCGCGCGGAGCCAGTGAGCGTGTGCCCAATTGATTGCGAAAGAAGCTTTTCAGCTTATCAGTCGGAGCGTCGGACGTGGTCTCTTTGATAGAGGCCGACAACGCTTGGCGTGCGGCGGTCTCGAACCCGGTCTCAAGATCATTCTCAGACGCCACGCCATCGGCGGCCACGGCTTGCAACGCCTCGGGCACATCTACGGCGGCAGCGACTTGCGCGAGCTCGGCCTCAAACGGTGCGCCATCGGCCAAAGATGTGCGCACGACATTCAACGCACCCCGCGCCTGAGCACGGGCTTCGGCCTCGGCGGCCTTGGCTTCGGCTTCAGCGGCGGTTTGCACCTCGGCCTCAGCTTCCGCGATTTGCGTTTGTGCAAAAGCGGCCATCTTGTCGAGCTCGCCTTGCAAGGCGGCCATTTCTTCCTTTTGGCCCGCAATCTCGGCCAATTCGGCCTTGAGCGCCGCCATTTCTTCTTTCTGCGCGTCAATGGTTTTGCGCAGCTCGTCGGACATGGCTTCCGGGTCGACCGTGACGCTTGGCAAGGCTGCGAACTCTTCACGTAGAGCCGCGATGGCCTCCGCATCCTGCGCTTGCGCCTCAGCGGCTGAGGCCACGGCGGCCTCGAGTTGGGTTTGCAAGCCTGTGTTGAGGCCAGAGATTTCTTCGATCTGCGCTTTCAAAGCGTCAATCTCGCCGGTTTGGGCATCGATCGTCGCTTGAACCGAGCCATCCGCGCCGCCGCCCGCGCCGAAATTGAACCAACCTTGCGTTTCAGAGTATTTCGCGAAGCCGAAACCAAGCACGGCGGCCAGAATGCCGCCTGTGAGCATCCCCATAAAACCACCTGATTTCGCGGCAGGCTGGGCTGCAATTGCTGCGGGTTCAGCTTGAACAGGCTCAGCAGTGTCTTTGATGTCTTCAACCGCATCCGAGGCCGTCTCCGACACAAAATCGGACGCGTCTTTCGCGGTCTCATCTACCGCTTCCCACGCT
>CAZCEW010000006.1:0-49510 GCA_964497775.1 uncultured Rhodobacterales bacterium | reverse complement strand
GTCGCAAGCTCGAGCGACGATTCCATACCGGATGATCCCGACACCAACGACATAGAGGCCGATGAGGCGCAGATTGCAGCCATCGCAGCCCTCAAAGCGCTGCGGCGCCAAGATCTCGCGGATATGTCGCATGACGAGAAGTTAGAGGCCCTTCAAACCCGCCTGCGCGCCTTGCGGGACCGCGTCGCAGATGATGTGGCAAAAGGCTGATCTGATGGCACGCGCTGCGGCGTTGTGGAAATCCCGCCCCGCCCCTTGCCCTAGGCTTCAAATCCAGTATGTAGAGGCATTCGTCGGGCTATGGCGCAGCCTGGTAGCGCGTCCGTCTGGGGGACGGAAGGTCGCAGGTTCGAGTCCTGCTAGCCCGACCAATCATCAAACGCCCGTGACCTTTGGGACGCGGGCGTTTCATGTCTTAAGGGGCGCCTGAGCGATGACAACATTTCAGCCGGGTGTTCTGGCAGATCACCAGATGGAAGAGCTGATCGCATCGGGCGCAATCCGTGCCGAGCGCGAGATTGATGCAGGTCAAATTCAACCCGCCTCTCTGGATTTACGCTTAGGAACAGTCGCTTACCGTGTTCGCGCCTCGTTTCTCGCAGGTAAAGCCCACAGCGTGGCCGAGCGTCTTGAGATCTTTAAGATGCACGAGATCAGCCTTGAAGACGGCGCGGTCTTGGAGAAAGGCTGCGTCTATGTCGTGCCCCTTCTAGAGGCTTTGTCACTGCCCAAAACCATGTCAGCTGCGGCCTCGGCCAAGTCCTCGATTGGCAGGCTGGACCTTCTGACGCGCATCATCACCGACAATGGCACCGAGTTTGATCGCGTCCAAAAGGGCTATGACGGGCCGCTTTACGTAGAGATTTGCCCGCGCTCGTTTTCGGTTGTGGCCAAGACGGGGCAGATGCTCAACCAGATCATTTTTCGCGTTGGGCAAACTGTTCTAAGTGACGCCGAGCTTGCAGATTTACACGCGCAAACGCCGATTGTGACGGGGGAGCCTGTTATTTCCGACGGGTTGGGGTTCTCGGTCGACTTGATGCCAGAGAAAGGCGATTTGGTCGGCTACCGCGCCAAGCCGCATACCGGCGTGATCGATCTGGGCCAATTGGCCGCCTATGATCCGGCTGAGTATTGGGAAGAGTTGCGCACATCTGAGGGCCGTCTCATCCTTGATCCCGGCGCGTTTTACATCCTTGTGTCACGCGAAGCGATTGCGATCCCGCCCGGTAATGCCGCTGAAATGGCGCCTTATCTGGCGATGGTGGGCGAGTTTCGGGTGCATTACGCGGGGTTTTTCGATCCCGGTTTCGGGTGGTCCGCGGCAGGCGGCACCGGATCAAGAGGCGTCTTGGAAGTGCGCTGCCATGAAGCGCCGTTTGTGCTGGAGCATGGTCAAGTCGTGGGTCGTTTGGTCTATGAGAAGATGAGCGCCCTGCCCGCGCAGCTTTACGGGTTTGATATTAAATCGAATTATCAAGGTCAGGGCTTGAAGTTATCAAAACATTTCAAGGCTTGAACGCGCTTGGGGCTCTGCCCCGGCTTGGCCTAAGGGCCAATCCTCCCCGGGATATTTTTAAAGCAGTGATGACCCTAGTCTGTGTCAGGGCGTTTCTCCGGATCAGGCTTTTTGCGGCCTTTGGCCATGGACATGCCTTTGTTGATGCCACCATTGATGACCCTGCGGGTGATCTGGCGAATGACCATATTGACGATCTGCTCGATATTCATGTTCTAGCTCCTGCTCTGCCCCCCGAGGTAGATATAGGATGGATTAGTCTTCAAACAATTCGTTTTGTCCCTCAAGGCTTTCTTCCTCATCCTCATCGTCATGCAGCTTGATTGCATCACTTAAAGGCGGGCGGCTGTCCAAAAGCCCTGCGGCGCGCAGTTCCTTGAGGCCCGGAAGGTCGCGGGCGTTTTCTAGTCCGAAATGGTCAAGGAAATGTTGCGTGACCACGTAAGTGACTGGCCTGCCCGGTGTCATGCGGCGGCGGCCGAAGCGGATCCATTCCATCTCGATCAGCTGATCGACGGTGCCGCGCGACACAGAGACGCCGCGAATCTCTTCGATCTCGGCGCGGGTGGCGGGCTGGTGATAGGCGACAATCGCCAAGGTCTCGATCGCCGCGCGGCTGAGTTTTCGGGTCTCGACGGTTTCTTTTTGCATCAAGAAGCCCAGATCGCCTGCCGTGCGGATGGCCCATGCATCGTCGATCTTGACGACTTGCACGCCGCGCCCCTCATAGCGCTTTTTCAAGTGTACCAAAGCTTCGGCCGCGTCGCAGCCATGCGGCATGCGCGCTTCCATATCGCGCACGGTGACGGGTTCGGCGGTGGCGAATAAAATGGCCTCGACCATGCGTTCTTGCTCGCCCATTGGCGGGGCTTCAAACAGCGTTTCAGTCACGTCGTCTTTGTCGGAACTCTCTGACATTTATGGTTTTTTCCGTATCTGAATAGGGGCGAAGCTTTCGCCTTGTCTGAGCTCGATCTGACCGGCTTTGGCCAATTCCAGCGAGGCCGCGAAGGTTGCGGCGGTGGCGGAGCGGCGGCGGGTTGGATCAAGCTCCCAGCCTTCGGGCAGGTAGCTTGTCAGATCGGCCCATTCGCCTGCATATCCGATCAGGCCGCGCATACGGTCGAGCGCTTGTTCCATGGTGAAGACATTGTCGCGATCCATCACGTAAGGCCTGAAATCATCGCGGGTGCGGATGCGGCTATAGCCTTGCATCAGGTCCAGCAGCGTTGCGGTATAGGTGACGCGTTTGGTGCGGGTGACGTCTTCGGGGATGCCGCGTGCGAAGAAATCACGGCCCAACTGGTCGCGCGCCATAAGTTTTGCCGCCACATCGCGCATCGCCGACAGACGTTCGAGTTGGAAGGCCAGATGGGCTGCGAGTTCTTCGCCCGAGGGTCCCTCTTCTTCCGGGTCAGGGGGCAGCAAGAGGCGTGATTTCAGGAAGGCCAGCCACGCGGCCATAACCAGATAATCGGCAGCGAGCTCAATCCGCAGAGTTTTCGCTTGCTCGATAAAGGCCAGATATTGCTCTGCCAGTTGCAAGACCGAGACTTTGCGCAGATCGACCTTTTGCGTTCGCGACAGGGTCAGCAGCAGGTCGAGCGGGCCTTCGAACCCATCGACATCGACGATCAGCGCTTCGGCGGCCAGCCGCGCGTCGACATCTTCGCTTTCCCAGTCATCCGTGTCGGACATGTTTCACCTGCCAATCAGCGCGTGAAATTCGGCAATGGCGGCGGGAATGTCAATGTCGCGCGGGGCTTTGCGTTGCGCCAAAGCGGCGCGCGCGCGGGTTTGCGCCTTTTCGTTCATCGGGCCGGAAATATCGGCAACCGCGCGCATCTCTTCCAGATCGCCATTGCAATGGAGCACCAGATCGCAGCCCGCATCTAGGGCGGCGCGCGAGCGGTCGGCGACGCTGCCCGACAGCGCCTCCATCGAGATGTCGTCGGTCATGATTAGCCCGCCAAAGCCGATCTCGTCGCGGATCACTTTCATCGCCTTGGGCGAGGTCGTGGCGGGTGCGTCGTCGATGCAGGGGAAAACGATATGCGCGGTCATGCCCATCGCGATGTCGCTGAGGCGTTTGAACGGCGCGAAGTCGGAGCGGTCCAGATCAGGGCGCGTGACATCGACCGTCGGCAAATCTTTGTGCCCGTCGACCTTAGCACGGCCATAGCCGGGGATGTGTTTGAGCACTGGCAAGACGCCGCCATCCAGAAGCCCTGCGACACCCTCGCGGCACATCTCGGTCACCGTTTCTACGTCGTCGCCGTAGCAACGATTGCGCATGATCTCGTGGGTCTGCGCGTAGACCAAGTCGGCCACGGGCGCGCAGTTCACATCTATGCCGACCTCATGCAATTCCTGTGCGATAAGGCGGCTGCGCAGATACATCGCGCGCGCAGCCTTGCCCCCTGCGGCTTGCATCTGATCGAGCGCGGGCGGGTACTCACGCCAATGAGGCGCGCGCATCCGTTGCACTCGGCCGCCCTCTTGATCGATGAGGATCGGCGCGTGCCATCCGACGGCGTCCCGCAGGTTTGCGGTCAGGGCGGTCAGTTGTGCTGGGTTTTCGATATTTCGGGCAAAAAGGATGAAACCCCATGGGTTTGCGCTTGCGAAAAACCGATTTTCCGCCTTTGACAGGGTCAAACCGGCGCAGCCGAAAATATAAGCGCCTTTCGTCACTTAGAAGGCGATCTTAACAAGGATGCGGCCAAAGCGCCTCTCAGTGCTTGTCTTTTTCGAACATAAGGGCTGTTTTGCGGTCTCACCGCGCCAAAACGGGAATACAAGCCGCACTGGAGGCGACAAGCACCGCGCAGAAGCGTCGCGAGGCGTTCAAATCGTCAAACCCGACAGCGCGCAAACGGTAGAAAGTCCGGCCACCACTTTCGGCTTCCTGGATCAGCCGCCCCTTACCGTCGAGATATTCTGAGAACTTCGCGGCCAGCTTGTCCCATTCTGCAATCGCTGTTTCGCGATCATCATAAGCACCCAGTTGAACCAGTCGCGTCCCTGCCGCGACCTCAGACGGATCGATATCGGCAATCGACTGTACGACAGAATTCACCGCCGCATTGATCGCAGCCGTTTGCTGGACCGCGCTGATGTTGAGTTGTGGCTTGCCCACCGGGCGCGGTGAGCGCTTCACGCCGGGCGAAGACGGATCAAAGCCGCGCGCAGGAATGGCCAATGCCACGCGTGTCTCGGCAGGCTCCGTTGTCTCGTCCAAAGGTTGCACGCCTGCGGCAAGGTCTTCGACCAGCTCCAACGCGCCTGTCGCGGGCGCTTCTTCAATTGGTCCGGTATTGAGCGAGGCCTGCACTTCCGGCGTAGGTTCATCAGGCGCACCCAAACGGATCGCGTCTTCTGCTGCCAGATCAAGCGGCGCAGGCGCCAAGATCACTTGCGGCGTCGGACCTTCGGTCGTGCCATCGGATTGCACATTGTTGACGGCCAAGCCTTGGTGCTGTGCCAATTGCCCGCCGGGGTCGGCAGGTTGTACACGCGCAGGCCCGTCAATCGCGCGGATCACCGGCACGTCTGTCACATCCCGGATGGTCAACTGATAGCCCCAAAAGGCCAGCCCCAGAACCAAAGCCACAGAGCTGCCCGCTCCGATCCAGTTCATCACATACGCCGTCCAGCCGCCGCTTTCGCGCGGCTCGCGGAAGTCATATCCGTCGAAGTCGATTTCTGCCATCTGCTACACGCCTCTCCGCCCCCGAATTAAATTTCGGGTGGTCTGTCTTTCAACTGCTCGTCATCCAGTCAGACAGCGCGGATCATTTGGCGTCAGCGCATCTCGTCTGCCGGAATTACGCCTAGAATACCAAGACCTGAGGAAATAACAATCGCCACGGCGCGTGCGAGCGCAATTTTTGGCACGCTCGCGTCGGGTTTTTCCTGAATGAAGCGCAATTCGGGCGCGTCATTGCCTCTGTTCCACAGCGCATGGAACTCTCCGGCCAGCTCATAGAGGTAAAATGAAACCCGATGCGGCTCATTGGTGCGCGCCGCGATCTCGACCAAGCGCGGCCATTCGGCCAGCTTCTTGGCGACCGCGATCTCTGCCTCATGCACGCAGTCTGATAGATCGGCCTTCGCCAAATCCGCATCATCGACGTCAATCCCGGCCTCGCGCGCCTTGCGCAAAACAGAGCAAACCCGCGCATGGGCGTATTGCACATAAAACACCGGATTGTCTTTCGACTGCTCCAGCACCTTGTCGAAATCGAAATCCAGCGGCGCATCGTTTTTGCGCGTCAGCATCACAAACCGCGTCACATCGGGGCCCACCAGATCGACCACATCGCGCAACGTCACAAAAGTGCCCGCACGTTTCGACATTTTGAACGGCTCGCCATTTTTGAACAGCCGCACCAGTTGGGTGAGCTTGATATCGAGCGGCACTTTGCCCTCAGACAGCGCAGACACCGCCGCCTTCATCCGCTTCACATAGCCACCGTGATCGGCGCCGAAAATATCGATCAAAGCGTCAAAGCCGCGCTCGACCTTGTCGAAATGATAAGCAATATCGGGCGCAAAATAGGTCCACGACCCGTCAGATTTCTGAATAGGCCGGTCCACATCATCGCCATGCGCGGTCGAGCGAAAGAGCGTCTGCTCGCGCGGCTCCCAATCCTCGGGCTTCTTGCCTTTGGGCGGCTCCAAAGTGCCGCGATAAATCAGGTCTTTCGACTTCAAATCCTCGATCGCCGCCTCAATCCGGCCAGTCCCGTAAAGCGACTTTTCAGAGTAGAACTCATCCATCTCGACGCCCAAAGCGGCTAAATCCTGCCGGATCAAATGCATCATCGCGTCCGTGGAATAGTCGCGAATATCTGCCAGCCAGTCCTCTTCCGGCTTACCAACCAGACTATCGCCATGCACGTCTGCCAAGGCTTTGCCGACAGGGATCAGGTAGTCACCGGGATAGGTGCCATCCTCAAAAGTGATGGTTTTGCCGCATGCCTCAAGATAACGCAGATAGACAGAGCGCGCCAAAACATCGACCTGCGCGCCGCCATCATTGATGTAATACTCCCGCGTCACTTCAAAGCCCGCATAGTCCAACAAGGACGCAAGCGCGTCGCCAAAAACCGCGCCGCGCGTATGGCCGACATGCAAAGGCCCGGTCGGATTGGCAGAGACGAACTCGACATTCACCTTCGCGCCCGCCCCCATATCAGAGCGTCCAAACCCCTCGCCTTGGCTCAAAGCGGCACCAAACACGTCCTTCCAGACGCCCGCAGCCAGCCGCAGGTTCAAAAACCCCGGACCGGCCACTTCAGCGGCTTCAATCCGGGCGTCAGCCACCAGCAACTCCGCCAAAGCCTCCGCAATATCGCGCGGCTTCAACGAGGCCGGCTTGGCCAAAACCATCGCCGCATTGGTCGCCATATCGCCATGCGCCGCATCACGCGGCGGCTCAACGGCGACATTGGCAAACTCCAGACCTTCCGGCAAAGCGCCACGCGCCACCATCGCCTCCAAAGACGAGATCACAAGCGCACGAATATCAGCAAATAGGTTCATTAGATCAGCTTTCAGGTTTGGCGCGGTTTAGCATGGCCAGATCAAAAGGCCAGCCCCGCTCTCTCATTGACCTCTAAATATCCCCGCCGGAGGCCCATTTTTCGCGCGCGAAAAATAAATCGTCACGCGCGCCCCGTTAAGGCTTCGCTCCATGTTTGCGTTGGCCAGTGACATAGCTATCGGCCTTGATGCCGCCAATCATCCGCTCATGGGTCAGCAGCGCGAAACGGTCGGTCATACCGGCGATATAATCGGCCACAATGCGCGCCAAGGCGGTCTCGCCTTCGGCCTCTTCGACATCCTTGCGCCATTGCTTAGGCAAAAGCTCCGGCTCCTCCATGAACAAAGGAAACAAATCATGGACCACTTGCGTCACCCGCTCGCGCATCTCCACCACTGCAGGCGCGCGGTACATGCGGGTGAACAAAAACGCGCGGATCACTTTCAGGTCGCGCCAGATTTCGGGCGAGAATTGCACCATTGGCCGGCCCGCCATGCGGATATCATGCACCGAGCCGGGGTCCAAATCCTCCAACCGCGCCCGCGCCTGCCCGATCACATCTTCGACCAGCAGACCAAAGAACCGCCGCAACGCCTCATGGCGGCGGCGATAATAGTTCAAACCGGGATATTTCTCATCGACGCGGGCAAAACAGCCGTCCAAAAGCGGCAATTCGGCCAGCTCATCGGTTGTAAACAACTCCGCGCGCAAACCGTCATGCAGATCGTGGTTGTTATAGGCAATGTCATCGGCCAACGCGGCCACTTGCGCCTCGCCGCTGGCATAAGTCTCCAACTCCAGATCATGGCGCGCGTTATAGCCTGACAGGGCATGCGGAAGATCGCCCGTGACAGGGCCATTATGCTTGGCGATGCCCTCTAAACTCTCCCATGTCAGGTTCAGCCCGTCCCATTCGGCGTAGTGACGCTCCAGCGAGGTCACAATTTTCAGCGCTTGGGCGTTGTGATCAAAGCCGCCAAAGGGCTCCATCAGCGCATTTAACGCGTCCTCACCGGTATGGCCAAAGGGGGGATGCCCCAAATCATGGGCCAGCGCCACGGCCTCCGTCAGCTCTGCGTTCAGGCCCAAAACGCCCGAAATCGTGCGCGCCACTTGCGCGACTTCGATGGAATGGGTGAGCCGCGTGCGGAAATAGTCGCCCTCATGCTCAATAAACACTTGGGTTTTATGCTTCAGACGCCGAAACGCGCTGGCATGGATGATCCGGTCACGGTCACGCTGAAAACAGCTGCGAAACGCGCTTTCATCCTCGGCGTGCAGCCGTCCGCGGCTTTCACCCGGATCGCATGCGAATTTTGCCAGCATCGTGACTGTCCTGTCCTTGTTCATGCCCCAAAGCCTTCTTATATTACCCCTGCAACAGTATCGAGAGCCAAAGCATGGACCTAGCCCTCCCCCCTTCCGTCACCGACCGCGCCTTCGCGCGCTTGGCAGAGATCGGTGCGGCGGATCAGGGTCAAGCCTTGCGCGTGGCCGTTGAAGGCGGCGGTTGTTCGGGGTTTCAATATGAAATCAAGCTCGATGACGTGGCCTCAGACGATCTGGTGCTGGAAAAAGACGGCCAAAAAGTCGTGGTTGATGAAGTCTCGCTGCCTTTCTTGGAAAATGCCGTGATTGATTTCACGGAAGAGCTGATCGGCGCGCGGTTTGTCATCAACAACCCCAACGCGACGTCTAGCTGCGGCTGCGGCACCTCGTTTTCGATGTAGACCCGCCCCCGCGCTTGCGCGATAGTTTGGCCAAATCAAGCGGGGCGCAGCCACATGAAAATCGCGACATTCAACATCAATGGCATCAAAGCGCGGATCAATGCTTTGTCCGACTGGCTCGACGAGGCCCAGCCCGATGTTGCGATCCTGCAAGAGATCAAATCGCAAGATGAGACCTTCCCGCGCGAGATGTTCGAAGACAAAGGCTACAATGTCGAAACCCACGGTCAGAAAAGCTTCAATGGCGTGGCGATCCTGTCGAAACTGCCCTTAGAAGACATCACCCGCGGCCTGCCCGGCGATGACGAAGATGAGCAAGCCCGCTGGATCGAGGCCACCGTGATGGGCGAGACCCACGCTATCCGCATGTGCGGGCTCTATTTGCCCAACGGCAACCCGGTGCCAGGGCCGAAATACGACTATAAACTCGCCTGGATGGAGCGGCTTTACGCCCGCGCCGAAGAGCTCCTCGCCTCCGAGACGCCTGCCTTTATGGCGGGCGATTACAATATCATTCCGCAAGCCATTGATGCCGCCCGCCCCGATGCGTGGCGCGAAGATGCGCTGTTTCGCCCTGAAAGCCGCGCGGCCTACCGCAGAATCCTCAATCTTGGCTTCACGGAAGCCTTCCGCGCACGCAACCCTGCGCCAGAGCAATACAGCTTTTGGGACTATCAAGCCGGCGCATGGAACCGCAATGACGGCATCCGGATTGACCATTTCCTGATGACGCCGCAATGCGCTGATCTGATGGAAGACTGCCAAATCGATGCCGCGATAAGAGGCCGCGAAAAGCCGTCAGATCACGTCCCCGTCTGGGTCGATCTAGCCGCGTAATGCAGCCCACGCGGCGAGTGCGACCACACCCAACATCGCGCAGGCCATGCCAATATTGATGATGCGTTGAGTTCTTGGGGCCAAATCCAGCTCTTTGACTTTTGATCCGGCCAAAAGCCACAGAATGTGAATGGCGATCCAGATCAGATTGAGCGTGACGAATTTGAACGCCACTTCTGCCCCATAAGCCTCAGGCCAGATCACAAAGCCCGAAAACAGCGTGGTGTTGACGACATAGGCCTTGGGGTTGAACGCCTGCAAGATCAGCCCGTCGCGCACGCCGGGTTGGCGCGGGGCTGCGGTAAAGCCGATCTGGCTGCCCGCCATCGCGATCTTGGCCGCGAGATACAACAGATACCCCGTCGAGACGACCATCAGCACTGTGCGGATCAGCGGGCTCGCCAAGATCAGCGCGGCAAGGCCCGAGATCACGGCCAAAGCGACCAAGTTCGTGCCGATAAACAGGCCTAGAAAATAGCGCGCCGCCGCGCGGAACCCGAAAGCGGCACCTACACCTGCCAGCGACAAAACCCCCGGTCCGGGCGTGATCAGCAATAGAAAGACCGCAAGCGTGAAATTCAGCATGACGGGTGATCTACAAAAGAAAAACGCCGAGCGCAAAGCCCGGCGTTTGAATTCTTGGCCATCAAGCGCGCTTACGTGTCGCGGTGCACTTTCTCGCGGCGCTCATGGCGTTCTTGCGCCTCAAGGCTCATCGTGGCGATCGGGCGCGCATCAAGGCGCTTGAGCGAAATCGGCTCGCCTGTGACGTCGCAATAGCCATATTCACCCTCATCAATGCGGCGCAAAGCGGCATCAATTTTGCCAACCAGCTTGCGCTGACGATCGCGTGTGCGCAGCTCCAGCGCGCGGTCAGTTTCTTCCGATGCACGGTCCGAGACGTCAGGAATATTGCGCGTCCCCTCCTGCATGCCTTCGATGGTCAACGCACTTTCATCAAGGATCGATTGCTTCCAATCGTTCAACTTGCGGCGGAAATATTCGGTCTGTTTCTCGTTCATGAACGGCTCGTCCTCGGCGGGACGATAATCGTCAGGTAGAAATGTTTCGGCTTTCATACCCTCTCCCTTATTCTTCTGAGATGCTTTAGAGGCAGCACGGCTCATTACACTAATTCCTTGTCTTCCCTGCGCGTCGTCTAGCCGATGCGCAGGCCCTTGTCACGCAGATTTCGGGCGTTATCAATGCAAGTTGAACGCCGCCACCTGTTGCTTGAGCATCGTTAACCAAAGGTTTGATAAGACATGAAATTCACCGGAACCGAGAGTTACGTCGCCACCGAAGACCTCACCGTCGCGGTCAATGCCGCCGTCACTTTAGAGCGCCCATTGCTCGTCAAAGGCGAGCCCGGCACTGGAAAAACCGAGCTTGCGCGCCAGGTCTCGGCCGCTTTGGGCCTTGAGATGATCGAATGGCATATCAAATCGACCACCAAAGCGCAGCAGGGTCTTTATGAATACGACGCGGTCTCGCGCTTGCGTGACAGCCAGTTGGGCGAGGAAAAAGTCCATGACGTTAAGAATTACATTCGCAAAGGAAAACTCTGGCAAGCCTTTGAACGTAAAGAGAAATGCGTGCTTTTGATCGACGAGATCGACAAGGCCGATATCGAGTTCCCAAATGATCTGCTGCAAGAGCTCGACCGGATGGAATTCTTTGTCTACGAGACCGGAGAGACCATTTCCGCCCGCCAGCGCCCGATTGTGATCATCACCTCGAACAATGAAAAAGAGCTGCCAGACGCCTTCCTGCGCCGCTGTTTCTTCCATTATATCCGCTTCCCCGACATCGACACGATGCGTGCGATTGTCGACGTGCATCATCCGGGCATCAAATCCGACCTTCTGACCACCGCCCTGACGCAGTTTTTCGAACTTCGCGAGACGGCAGGGTTGAAGAAAAAACCCTCGACCTCCGAAGTACTGGATTGGTTAAAATTGCTGCTGGCCGAGGATCTGAGCGCGGAAGACCTGAAACGCGACGGGGCGAATGCTCTGCCAAAACTGCACGGCGCGCTGTTGAAGAACGAGCAAGACGTGCATCTGTTCGAACGCCTCGCCTTTATGGCCCGGGGGCAGCGCTAGCGCCCGATGCTCGAGGTCCTGACGCACAACATTCTGCCCGTCTTCTCGATGCTGGCGCTTGGGTTCATTTTGGGTCGCACCGGCACAACATCCGAGGGTGAGGCCAAGGTTCTCAACCGCACCGCGTTTTTGATCCTGCAACCTGCGCTGATCTTCCCGTTGATCGCCAGCATTGATCTACAATCCTTTGATATCAAAGCGCTAGCCATCTATGCGATGTGCCAAGTTGTGATGTTTAGCGCCGCTTACGCCATCGCGCGGCTCCTCTTCAAACGCGCGCATATGGAAAGCTACTTGCTGTCCATGGCGATGATCTTCGTCAATTCGCTGCTTTATATCTGGCCGATTTCCTACCTGATCTATGGCGAGGCCGCAGCGCTGCCGATCACGGCGATCGTGGCGTGGGACTCGGCTGTTACATTCGCGTTTTTCATCATCTCTTGCGAGTTGATGGCGGGCGACAAAACCTCTGACACGGGCCCCAGCGCGTTCAGGCGCATCTATACCAACCCCGTTTTGATCGCGATTGCCTTGGGTTTCGTGGTAAATATCGCGGGCCTCTCGCTACCCGTGCCCCTGCTCAATGCCGCCGAGTTTATTGGCGCAGGGGCTGCTCCGCTGACGCTCTTTGCGCTTGGTGTCATCTTGTCGGGCCATGCGCTGATGCCCACCCCCGTTGTTGCAGCCTTCTCAGGGCTCAAGCTCATCGGCTTCCCGCTTTTGGTCTGGGCCGCGCTGTCGGTGTTTAGCCCCGGAAATGCATGGGCCGATCTGTTCAACCTGACCGCCGCTGGCCCGTCGGGTGCCATGGCTTTCGCGCTGGCGATGCTCTATAATATCCGCACCGACGCCATCGCGCCCGTTGTGATCTGGACGAGCGTTTTGTCGCTGTTTTCACTTGCCTATCTGGCATGAAAACCTCCCCTTGCATCACACCCTTGCGAGAATTGGCGTCAAAGGCGCGAATTTCCTCCCCTCCACCAAGCCAAATGGGTATAGAGGCGTGATGTTGCGATTTTTGATCCCTGTTTGTTTGGCGCTTACGGCCTGCGTGCCAAGTACCACCTCTGAAGTGCCGGAGCGCCGTGCGCCCTCGCTTGATTTGCCGCCGATGAAGACCTTCTCTGCACGTCGTGGCCCGCCCGCTTTGCGCCCTAACGCTCAGATTGCGCAAGATTTTCTTGATCTGTCTTTCCAGATGGAAAGCGGACGCACCCTGCCTTTCCTGACCAAGTTTTCAGGCCCGATCAAAGTCGCTGTTCTGTCTGGCAGCACGCGCGGGCTAGAGGTCGATCTGGCGCAACTCTTGTCGCGTTTGCGCAATGAGGCTGGCATCCCGATCACCCGCGCCAAAAAGGGCGAAGAGGCGCAAATTGTCATCGAAGCAATCCCGCGCAAGACCTTGCAGCGCGCCGTGCCGCAAGCCGCGTGTTTTGTCGTGCCCAATGTCGCAGGCTGGGCCGATTTCAAGCGCAATCGCGGCCGCGCCGTGACCGATTGGACCAAGCTGACGCAGCGCACCCGAGCGACCGTCATCATCCCCTCGGATGTCAGCCCGCAAGAGGTCCGCGATTGTCTGCACGAGGAAATCGCGCAAGCTTTGGGCCCGCTCAATGACCTCTACCGCCTGCCCGACAGCACCTTTAACGACGACAATTTCCACACGGTCCTGACCGGGTTCGATATGTTGATCCTGCGCACTTATTATGCGCCCGAAATCCGCAATGGCATGACGCGCGAGGCCGCAGCGCAGGTGCTGCCGCGCGTTCTTTATCGTCTGAACCCGCGCGGGCGCCGCGCTGCTGGACCGGGCTCGTTTGACACGCCGCAAGCTTGGGGCAAGGCCATATCCGGCGCGCTGTCGCTGCGCGCCTCCAACGCACGCCGCGCCACGTTGGCCGCCCAAGCCGTGCGCATCGCTCAAGAACGCGGCTGGCGCGACAACCGCTTGGCCTTCTCGCTTTTTGTGCAAGGCCGCGTGACGTTGGCGTCGAATTCCGAGGTCGCGATTGCGTCCTTCTTACAAGCCGGCGCGCTATACAAATCGCTCTATGGCAACTCGGTACAATCAGCCCATGTAGCCACCCAGATGGCCGCTTTCGCGCTGTCATCAGGTCAATCCGAGACCACGGTGCGTATCGTCAACGATGCGCTGCCTGCCGCCAAAGCCTCAGAAAATGCAGCACTTTTGGCGACGCTCTTGATGCTCAAAGCCGAAGCGCTTCAATTCGCCGAGCGCCCCGACGAAGCCCGTGTCGTGCGCCAAGACGCACTCGCTTGGGGCCGCTACGGGTTCGGCTCCGAGGAAAACGTGCGCGCGCGCTTGCTGGAAATCAGCGCCCTTGCGCCCTCAAAGAAAGGCTAGCGCTATGGCTCCGGTGATAGGTTTGGTTCTGGGTGCCGTCATCGGCGCGATCGTTGCGCGCTCCAAGGGGGGCAATGGCAAGGATATGGCGCAATACGGCGCCAGTTTCGCGATTATCTTCGCCGTGATCGGCCTGTTCGTGGCGATTTTTCTGGCCCGCAACGCCGCTTAAGCGATGTTTTTGCCGTTCTTCGAAAATCTCCGCGCCGCCCGCATCCCGGTCTCTTTGCGCGAATATCTGGGCTTTCTGGAAGGCATCAAAGCGGGCCTCGTGACCTATGATATCGACGGGTTCTACTATCTTGCCCGCGCGATCATGGTCAAAGATGAGCGCCATCTCGACCGGTTCGACCAAGCCTTTGCGACGACGTTTTCCGGCCTCGATGAGATCAGTTTTGAGGAGATGGTCAAGCAGACAGAAATCCCCGAAGACTGGCTGCGCAAACTGGCCGAAAAAAACCTTAGCGCCGAAGATATGGCCGAAGTGGAGGCTTTGGGCGGGTTTGATAAGCTGATGGAAACGCTGAAGAAACGCTTAGAGGAGCAGGAAAAACGCCATCAAGGCGGATCGAAATGGATCGGCACTGCGGGCACCTCGCCCTTTGGGGCTTACGGCTACAATCCTGAAGGCGTGCGCATCGGCCAGCACGAATCCCGCCACCAGCGCGCCGTCAAAGTCTGGGACAAGCGCGAGTTTCGCAACTTGGACGACAGCGTCGAGCTCGGCACCCGCAACATCAAAGTCGCCCTTAAACGCCTGCGCCGTTGGGCGCGCGATGGCGCCACAGAAGAGCTCGACCTCGACGGCACCATCCGCGCCACGGCGGAGAACGGCTATCTCGACGTCAAAACAAGGCCAGAGCGGCGCAACGCGGTCAAAGTGCTTCTGTTCTTGGATGTCGGCGGCTCGATGGATCCGCATATCCGCATCGTCGAGGAACTCTTCTCAGCCGCGAAATCCGAATTCAAACATTTCGAGCATTTCTACTTCCACAACTGCCTTTATGAGGGGGTCTGGAAGGACAATACACGCCGCTGGAATGATCAGATCGACACGCATGAAATTCTACGCACCTATGGCTCTGACTATAAATGCATCTTCGTGGGTGACGCCTCGATGTCGCCTTATGAGATCGCCTATGTCGGCGGCGCCAATGAGCATTACAACACGGAGGCGGGCGAGACTTGGCTGGCGCGCGCCCGCGATCAATGGCCCGCCCATCTGTGGATCAACCCGCTGGAAGAGCGCTATTGGCGCTACACGCAATCGATCTCGATGATCCAAAGCATCTTCGGCCAAGACCGCATGGTGCCGATGACGCTGAGCGGGATTGAGTCCGGAATGAAGCTGCTGACGCGCGGTTGAAGCGCAAGGCGAAAGGCCCATATTAAACTCATGTTCAAGCTCGCCCCAATCATTTTGGCCATTCTCTACGCGCTCGTGATGTATAAATTCTCCGCGTGGAACACGGCCCGCACGCTGGATGCGCAATCGTCCAAGCTCGACGACCCCGATCTCACCCGCCTCAATGATGAGCTCGCCCGCGCGCTCGATCTGGCTCAGATCAACGTGCATGTCTATGAGATCGACGTGGTGAACGGCCTAGCGGCCCCGGACGGGCGCATCTTCATCACGCGCGGATTTTTCAACAAATTCAAAGCAGGAGAAGTCACAGGCGAGGAGATGGCCTCCGTCATCGCGCATGAGTTGGGTCATGTCGCCTTGGGTCATTCACGCCGCCGGATGATCGATTTTTCAGGCCAGAACGCGCTGCGCGTGGCCCTCGCCACCGTCTTGGGTCGCTTTATCCCGGGCGTCGGCATCTGGATCGCCAATATCCTTGCCGGCATGCTGGCCGCGCGGCTCTCGCGCCAAGATGAATATGAGGCCGACGCTTATGCCTCTGCGCTTTTGACCAAAGCGGGCATCGGCACTGAGCCGCAAAAATCGCTGTTTCTAAAGCTAGATGCGCTGACCAAAGGCGCGGGCCGCAACACGCCTGCTTGGCTTTTGAGCCATCCAAAGACGTCGGAACGGATCGCCGCGATTGAAGCCAATGAGGTCAAATGGGGCACGGCGAGCAATGTCACCGAGTTTCCCACGAAAACTTAGGCGAGCGCTTTGCCCAGTCTCGGCACCCGCGCGCGTTTGAGAAGCGCACGGAGCGCCAAATCTTCGCCCGCCATCTCGCAGGCCTGCGCATGCACTTTGCCGACCGCCTGCGCGACGCCTTCTGGCTCAGCCATCCAAGCCTCCATCAGCAACTCGTCAGGGCTCAGGCGTTTGACGCCCTCCTCACTCAGTGTCGAACGCGGGAAATCCTTGGCGTTGAAGGTCACAATCGCGTCTGCCGAGGATGCAATCGCGGCGGCTAGCACATGAATGTCATTGGGGTCCGGCAACCATAACCGCGCCTCGTCGCCTGCGCGGGGGCTGACCCAAGCATCCGGCCAATTGGCGCGCAACAGTGCTATCTCGCCGCGCGCTTGCGGCTCTCCCATTGGGCCGATCTTGCGCGCAGCGCGCGCCCATTCCTCGACAATGCGCTCGGACCACACGGGGCTATACGCGCCCAGTTTGGCCACACCCAGTAAAATCTCGCGTAAAACCGTCGGGTACATCACGCAGGCATCCAAGAGAACGCGCATCACTCCAGCCGGAAAAACAGAGACTTCAGATAGCCGCTTTCGGCCAGTGCAGGGTGCATCGGATGATCGGGCCCGGCAGAGCCGGTATGGATCAGTTGCGCACGGCGCCCCGCGCGCGCAATGCCGCGTAGGCTGGCTTGGCGAAATTTGGCAAGATCTGCCGCATGGCTGCACGAGCAAACCACCAGATAGCCCCCCGGAGCGGTCAGCCGTGCCGCACTCGCCGCGACCCGCGCGTAGGCCGTCAGCCCGTTTTGCAGCGCGGATTTGTTGGGTGCGAAAGCGGGTGGATCAGCGATGACCAGATCGAAGCTTTCGCTTTCTTCCAAAAGCGCCTCCATCACTTTGAATGCGTCACCACGGCGTGTGCTGAATTGCGCGGCCAGCCCTGAGGCCTTCGCGCCGCGCGCAGCCAAGGCCAGCGCCGGCTCCGAGCCGTCAACGGCCAGCGCCGATTTAGCCCCGCCTGCAAGCGCCGCCAAACCGAAGCCGCCGACATGGCTAAACACATCCAACACCCGCGCGTCCTTTGCCAACTTCGCGGCGAAGGCATGATTGTCGCGCTGATCGTAAAACAGCCCCGTCTTCTGGCCGCCTTGCACATCGGCCAAATATGTGGCGCCGTTCATCGCGACCTCAATCGGCGCGTCCACCGCGCCGCGCAAGACGACACTGTCCTCATCTAACCCTTCCAACACCCGCGCGCGGCCTTGCGCATTCTTGATCACACAATACGCACCCGTCAAACGGCACAGGATGTCCGAGATCTCTTCGATCCGAATGTCAGTCCAAGCCGCATTGGGCTGGATCACCAACACATCGCCGAAGCGGTCCACGATCAGGCCGGGCAAGCCATCGCCCTCAGCATGGACAAGTCGGTAAAACGGCGCATCATAAAGCCGCGTGCGCAAAGCCAGCGCATGGGCCAGGCGTCGTTCCAGCCATGCGCCATTGATCTCGGCACTTGTATCAGTGTCGAGCATCCGCGCGATGATTTTGGAGTTCAGATTGACAGTGACCAGCCCCAAATCCTCGCGCGCGCTGTCTTGCAAGAGCGCAATCGCACCGGGGGCCAGCGCTTTGGTGCGCCGGTCGGTGACCAGCTCATCGGCATAGACCCAAGGTGCGCCGGCACGAATGGCCGCTGCATTGGCTTTGGGTTTCAACCTGACAATCGGCAGGGAATTGGGCGGGGATGTCGTGGGAGAGCTGTTCATGCCCTCCCCTTACTGGCTATTGGCGCGCTGTGAAAGCCTGCGCTTGGGGTGCCAATTGATCGCTCGCGCCAAGCACAAGGCGTGCATTGCCGGAAAAGGATTTCCGCATTTCGCTCGACACATGGCGCGAGATGCGCAGCTTTTGCGTCAAACCCTTGCGGATCGCATCAAAGGCTTGCTGTCCGCCATGCGCATCCAACTCGATTTCCTTGCCAAATGGACCGTAGATCACATGGCCCGTCTTCGCGTCGCGCACCAAAAGATCATAGATGATGTTGTGAACACCACCGACCGAAGCGCGGGCTTTCTCGCTAAGCGCATGGAAGCGGCGCAAGGTGACATCAAAATGAACCGCGCGCGGCCCTTTCAGATGGCCAAGCCCTAAAGTCATTGCATCATCGAGAATGGTTGCAACCTGCTTTTTGCGATCGCCGTAAGGGTCCTCGCGCCAGACGATATCGCCTACGGGGTAATAGAGGTTGCGTTCCGAGACTTTCAGCTCGTCAGGCACCGTGACACGCACATCGACCACGCGCCAGTTTGCTGCCTCACGTGACACATTTGCGGGAACGCTTGGATAAAGCGTCGTTTTCTCAGGTCCGAATTTGAACGAGAGCCCTGCGCTTTTGCCCTTACCCACATCAGATGAAGGCGTGAAGGAACACGCGCCCAATGCAAGCGAGACGCCTAGAATTGCGAGAAGCTTAAATGGCTTCATTCGACCACCTCAGAGAGTTAACTCAATTTAAATATCTGTGGCGGTTTCGGGGAGAATTAGGTCAGAAATGCGAAAATCCCGGAGCTTTTCCGGGACTTTCAAAAGTGCCGTCACGTCAGTGTGGGGTAATTAGGCCGTTTTGCCCGGTTTGACGCTGAAAGATGTTTTCAGATCGCGCAGCCAAGCGCGAAAAGAGCCCGCCATTTCGCGCATTGCTTGCGCGCGCAGCTTACGTGCTTCGCGCTCAATAGCGACGAAATCGATGTTGTTCAGGTCGGTGTTCAATTCGTTACGTGTCATATGTCTATCTCCAGATTTGCTCGTTACGGCTTGCCATAGAGATAGGTAACGAAATGTGACCTTAAACCCGCTTTTTCGGAATTGCCGCTATGCAATCCGCGCATAGCATACTGTTTTAATTAGATTTTAGTGATGCCACCACATCTTTGGCGCCTTGCAGCATCCATGAATGCTCGGAGGCCACAACGAAAGTGGTGAAGCCATGCACGCTCCAGTCTTGCGCGACTTTCGCATTGGGCACCCATGTCACATACGCCACGCCATTCTTGCGCGCTGAGGCACCAACTTTGGCCATCGCGTCCTGCAGATCTTTGTTGCCGACATCGGTATGCCCATACGCCACACTCAGATCGGCGGGGCCTACAAAGACTGCATCAATGCCGTCCGTGCCAGTGATTGCGTCAATCGCGTCGACCCCTGCGGGCTCTTCGATTTGCGCGATTACGATGGTCTCGTCTTGCGATTGTTGCAAAATCTCGGCCATAGGCCGCGTCGCGAACCCCGCCCAGCGCGTCGAGCCGGCATATCCCCGCCCGCCGTCGCCAAAGCGCGAGGCCTTGGCCACGCTTTCCGCTTTCTCGACGGTATCGACATGTGGCACCACCACGCCCACAGCCCCCGCGTCGAGCGCTTTGAGCAATTCATCGGGCGTGCCTGCAGGCACCCGCACCAGAAGCGGGAAATCCAACGCGCGCCCTATCGCCAGACAGGCATCCAAGCGGTTGCGATCAAAGGGCGCGTGTTCGGCGTCGAGAATGATGAAGTCCAAGCCGGAACCCGCCAAGATCTCAATCAGATCGACAGATGGTGTCTTCAAGAACGTGCTCACCAGCGCGTCACCTGCCAGCATTCGTTTCTTTAATGTCGCAATGCGCATGTCGCGCCTCCCCGTTTTTGTCCCAGATTTTGTATCAACCTACGCGCGCGCGGACGCCCAAGAAAGCCCAAAAACCAGCACTCCACTGGCCGCGACGCACAAGCCTGCTAGATTGGGCTTCATGGTCCTCGAATTTCGTCCCCAAGGCATTTATTGCCCCGCCGGAGATTTCTTCATTGATCCGTGGCGCCCTGTCGCGCGCGCGCTGATCACGCATGGCCATTCCGACCACGCGCGACCCGGACACGCGCAGTATCTGGCAACGCAAGCCGCCGCCCCGATCATCAAGCACCGCTTGAGCGACATTACTTTGGAGACGATCCGCTACGCGCAGACCCGCCAGATCGGCGACGCGCGCGTGTCGTTTCATCCCGCAGGCCATGTGCCGGGCTCCGCGCAGATCCGTGTCGAGGTCGCAGGCGAGGTCTGGGTCGTCTCGGGCGATTATAAAACAACCGATGATGGCGTGTCGGAACCGTTCGAGCCTGTGCCTTGCCACGCTTTCATCTCTGAATGCACCTTTGGCCTGCCCGTCTTCACCTGGGACGCGCAAGAAGACGTCATTGCCCAGATCAACGCATGGTGGCAGGCCAATCGCGATGCCGGGAGGTTCTCGATCCTGGGGGCCTACGCGCTTGGTAAGGCGCAGCGCATTTTGGCCAATATCGACGCCTCTATCGGGCCGATCCTGACCCATGGCGCGATTGAAAACTCCAATGAGATTTTGCGCGCGCAGGGGATAGCTTTGCCCAATACGATCCGCGTGACGCCTGATTTAGACGTCAAAGCCCATGCGGGCGCGCTGGTTCTGGCGACGCCGTCTGCGATGAACGCCACATGGGCGCGCCGCTTTGGCCGCGCCTCAACGGGGTTTGCATCGGGCTGGATGGCGATGCGCGGCGTGCGCCGTCGCCGCAGTGCGGATCGTGGGTTTGTTATGTCGGATCACGCCGATTGGGACGGGTTGAACGCGGCGATCAAAGCCACGGGCGCCGAGAAAATCTTCGTCACCCACGGCTATACCGCGCCGTTCTCGCGCTGGCTGTCGGAGCAAGGCTATGACGCAGGCGTGGTTGAGACCGAGTTCGAAGGCGAGACGCTGGATGCCTCGGACACATCTGAGCCCGCCTCATGAAACGCTTCGCCGATCTCTTTACTGCGTTGGACCAAACCACCAAAACCAACGCCAAGGTCGCGGCACTGGCTGAGTATTTTCGCGCAGCACCCGACCCCGACAAGCTGTGGACCATCGCGCTTTTGTCAGGCCGCCGCCCGAAACGTGGCGTCACCACAACGCTTCTGCGCGAATGGGCGTCGCAGCAAGCGGGCATCCCGCTTTGGCTGTTTGAGGAAAGCTACCCGATTGTAGGCGATCTGTCGGAGACCATCGCGCTGGTCCTGCCGCCCGCGACAAAACTCAGCAATCGCTCCTTGACTGACTGGATCGAACTTGTCGCCACACTCGGCTCTCTAGAGCCCGATGAAAAGAAGACCTGCGTGCTCGACGCATGGGCGTCGCTGCCGCCGACCGAGCGGTTTTTGTTCAACAAACTGATCACCGGGGGCCTGCGCATCGGGGTGTCGCAAAAGCTGATGACCCGCGCGCTGGCGCAAGCGTTGGAGCTGGAAGAAGACACGCTGGCGCACCGCTTGATGGGCGATTGGACGCCGCATTCGACCACGTTCCAAGACTTGATCTTCACGCAAGACCCCATCGCCGAGGCGTCAAAGCCCTACCCGTTCTATCTGGCCTATGCGCTGGAAGACCTTGACCAAATCGGGCCGCCATCCGACTGGCGCGCGGAATGGAAATGGGATGGCATCCGCGGGCAGTTGATTATCCGGCAAGGCCGCGCCTTCCTGTGGTCGCGCGGCGAAGAGCTGATCACCGACCGCTTCCCCGAGTTCGCTCAAATCCCCGATTTCATTCCCGATGGCTGCGTCTTTGACGGCGAGGTTCTGGCTTGGGATCACGCGGCAGACGCACCGCAATCGTTTAACGCGCTGCAAAAGCGCATTGGTCGCAAGACCGTCCCAAAGAAGCTTCTGAGCGAGGCTCCCGCGATGCTCTACACTTATGATCTACTGGAATATCAAGGTGTTGATTTGCGTAGCTCAAGTTATGCGGACCGGCGCACGCAGCTGAAAACTCTGCTGGACGCGGCCCCGAAATCCTTGCCGCTGCGTCTGTCGGACAACGTCCCGTTCAAAACATGGGACGACCTTGCCACCCAGCGCGAGACATCGCGCGCGCGTCACGCGGAAGGCTTCATGCTCAAGAAAGCCGCCTCGCCCTATCTGGCGGGCCGCAAAAAGGGCGATTGGTGGAAGTGGAAAGTCGACCCGCTAAGTATCGACGCGGTGATGATCTACGCGCAATCAGGCCATGGCAGGCGCGCCAATCTGTTTACCGACTATACGTTCGCGGTCTGGCATGGCGATGATCTGGTGCCCTTTACCAAAGCCTATAGCGGGCTGACGGATGCAGAGTTTCGCGCCATCACTGCTTGGGTCAAGAAGAACACCCGTGAGAAATTTGGCCCTGTGAGGTCCGTCACGCCTACCCATGTATTCGAGATCGCCTTTGAGGGCATTCAAGCTTCCAGTCGTCATAAATCCGGCATCGCGTTGCGCTTCCCGCGCATGGCGCGCTGGCGCAAGGATAAGCCCGCATCTGAGGCCAATACGCTTGATGATCTCAATGAGCTGTTGAAGCAATACGGGTAATGCGCCACTTTAGGCTCATGAAATTTCTACGCATTTTCTTGATCCGCCACGCTCGATCTGTTCATGTGGTACCCGACCAGCACGCCTGATGCTGCGCCAGAGCTGTTCGCGCAAATCGCGTTAGGCGCGGCGCAATAACTCCGGCCGCTCGCCTGCGCTCCACCGTGCAGCAGCGTCCCCGAAAGCTGCGAAAAGCGGGCGCGAGACAGGATCTTGGGCCGCCTGATATTCAGGATGCCACTGTACCGACAAACAAAACCCCGGCGCGTCTTTTATATAAATCGCCTCGGGCGTGCCATCAGGCGCAGTGCCGTCAATCACCACCCGCTCGCCCGCGACTTTGATGCCTTGGCCATGCAGCGAATTGGTCATCACCTCCGTCGCTCCGAACACCTCGTGAAACGGGCCACCCTTGCTGACTTTGACGATATGGCGCATCGCGAATTTTTCTTCTGTGGTGCCATCGGGGGGCATGCGGTGGTTCATCCGGCCCGGCAAATCACGTATTTCGGGATACAGCGATCCGCCCATCGCGACGTTGACCTCTTGAAAGCCACGACAGACGCCAAGGAAAGGCTGGCCTGCTTCGACACAAGCGCGGATCAGTGGCAACGCCACCCCGTCGCGGTCGCGATCAAACGCGCCATGCGCCTCGGTTGCGGGTTCGCCATACTCGTCGGGATGCACATTGGGCCGCCCGCCAGTGAAAAGGAAACCGTCGCAGGCCGCCATAAGTTCGGGGATGTCTGACAGGTTCGGATCGGTCGGAATGATCAGAGGCAGCGCGCCTGCGGCCTGTGCAATCGCCTCGCAATTCATCCGCCCGCAGGCAAAAGCGGGGTATTCGTCATTGATCAGAAACGCATTTCCGATAATGCCAACGATCGGTCGAGCCATAGCGCGGTTGTCCTTTTGAACTGGCCGTTGCGCTTTACATAGAGCCTAAGAGCGCGCGCGTCGAGTTTGTTAGCGCCGAACCCGCCTAAATCTCGCCCGTAAGCCCTGCCGCCTCAATCCCTGCAAGCCCGGCTTCGGCGTCATTATCCGATGTATCGCCAGTCACGCCGACAGCCCCGATCACCGCACCTTTCTTGTCGCGCACCAAAATGCCGCCCGGTACCGGCACAACCTGACCGCCATAAAGCCCGTTCATGGCGGTCATAAAATAGTGCTGCGCCTCCGCGCGCGCCATTTGCGCGGTGCCTGCCATGCCCAACATGACCGAGCCGTAAGCTTTGGCCCGCGCGATATCAAACCGGCCAGCGGAGGCGCCATCTTCGCGCTCGAACGCTTGCACATGGCCGCCCGCATCGACGACCACAACAGACATCGGTTTCAGTTCCATCTCGCGCGATTTTTGCAATGTCTTGCGTATAATCGTGCGCGCCTTGTTGAGCGATATCGTAGCCATGTCTCGGTATCCTTCCTTGAGGTGAATTATCCGCGGTGCTTATCGCGCCGCCTTCAGTTCCAACCGGCGCGCATGCAAGACTGGCTCGGTATAGCCCGAAGGTTGCTCGCGACCTTTGAAGACCAAATCACACGCCGCTTGAAACGCAATCCCGTCATATCCGGGTGCCATTGCAGTGTAGCTCGCGTCAGAGGCGTTCTGGCCATCAACCACCACCGCCATGCGCTGCATCGCCTCCATCACTTGGCTCTGGGTGACGACGTCATGATACAGCCAATTGGCCAAAGCTTGGCTGGAAATCCGGCAGGTCGCGCGGTCCTCCATCAGGCCTACATCATTGATATCAGGCACTTTTGAACAACCAACGCCTTGGTCAATCCAGCGTACTACATATCCTAATATGCCTTGCGCGTTGTTTTCCACCTCGCGCAGGATCTGCGCCTCGGACCACATGCGGTAAGCGGCGAGTGGAATATCGAGAATGGTCTCCACATGCGCGCGCCGACCGCCCGCAGTGAGCTTCTTTTGGACCGCGAACACGTCGATCTTGTGATAATGCAGTGCGTGCAAGGTCGCAGCCGTGGGCGAGGGCACCCAAGCGCAATTGGCGCCAGCTTTCGGGTGATCGATCTTTTGCTCGATCATCGCGCCCATCAGATCGGGCATGGCCCACATGCCTTTGCCAATCTGGGCCTTGCCAGACAATCCGCATTCCAGCCCGATATCGACATTGCGATCCTCGTAGCCGCCGATCCAAGCTTTACGTTTGATGAAGTCCTTGCGGCTAAAGGGGCCGGCTTCCATCGAGGTATGAATTTCGTCGCCTGTGCGGTCCAGAAAGCCTGTGTTGATGAACGCGACGCGCGATTTGGCGGCGTGGATGCATTGCTGAAGATTGACGGACGTGCGGCGCTCCTCATCCATGATGCCTAGCTTGACGGTGTTTTGCGCCAGCCCCAACATCGCTTCGACGCGTGTGAAAATCTCGTCGGCAAAGGCCACTTCTTCGGGGCCGTGCATCTTTGGCTTGACCACATAGACCGAGCCTTGCGTCGAATTGCGAAGCCCGTCCGTCTTGGCCAGATCATGCATCGCGATCAGCGTGGTAATCACCGCATCCATCAGGCCTTCGAACACTTCACCGCCGTCGCGGTCCAGAATTGCCGGGTTCGTCATCAGATGGCCGACATTGCGCACCAGCATCAACGCCCGGGTGCGAAGCTGTAAGACACCGCCATCTGGCGCGGTAAAGTCGCGATCTGCCTCAAGCGCACGGGTGATCGTCTTGCCACCCTTCTCCAAGCGCTCTGTCAGATCGCCCTTCATCAAACCCAGCCAATTGCTATAGGCCTGCACTTTGTCTTCGGCATCAACGCAGGCCACGGAATCCTCGCAATCCATGATGGCCGAAATCGCACTTTCCATGCGCACATCTGCCAGCCCCGCGCGATCGCGGCTGCCGATCATATGAGTGCGATCAAACACCAGCTCTACATGCAGGCCATTGTTGCGCAGCAAGACCGAGGACGGCGCGCGTTTATCGCCCAGAAAGCCCACAAATTTCGACGGATCAGCCAGCGGCTTGTCATCGACCATCAGCGCGCCGTTGACCACGGCATAGCGTTCCGCATCGCCATGACTGGTGCCCTCAATTGGGAAGGCTTCGTCGAGGAAAACCCGAGCGCGCGCGACAACCCGCGCCCCTCGGCCTTTGTCATAGCCGCCCGCAGGCGGCGTCGAGCCCATCGCATCGGTGCCGTAAAATCCGTCATAAAGGCTCCCCCACCGCGCATTCGCCGCGTTCAGCGCGTAGCGTGCATTGGTGATCGGAACGACCAACTGAGGCCCCGGGATCGTGGCGATTTCCGCGTCCACATTGGCGGTGTCGATTTTGAAATCAGGGGCCTCTGGCAGCAGATAGCCGATCTCAGTCAGAAACTCTTTATAGGCTCTGTTATCATGAGGCTCTCCACGGTGCTGGATATGCCAATTGTCGATCAGGCCTTGCAGCTCTGCACGCCGCGCCAGCAGCTTGGCGTTTTTCGGACCCAGATCATGGACGATGTCGCTAAAGCCCTGCCAAAACGCGTCCGCGTCAATTCCCGTGCCCGGTAAGGCCTCACCGGCGATAAACGCTTCTAGTTTCGGGTCCACCTGCAAGCCATGCGTATTTGCCATGAAGAGTCGTCCTTTTGTATCCAGTCGTATGCTGTCTAGGTAAAAGAAGCGTCAGTTTCAATCAGGGGTATTTTGAGTGGATTTCAGGCCACGACACCGCGCGGAGCAATAGCGCACTTGGTCCCAATCTTTCGCCCATTTCTTGCGCCACACAAACGGCAGACCGCAGCTGGCGCATATCTTGCGCGGCAGATCGGATTTCTTGACCATCTTCGCCATGTCCGCCTTGCCCCTGCCTGCCACGCCGCTAGATTGGCCGCTCACCAAGGAGACCTCCATGCGCGACGCGGCCCCCCAGACGATTTACCTTAAAGATTATACACCGCCCAGCCATCTGGTCGACAGCGTTGATCTGACCTTCAAGCTGCATCCGACAGCCACGCGGGTTCTCAGCCGTATCGCCTTTCGTCCGAACCCGGACGCCAAGGATCGCACGTTTTATTTGCATGGCGAAAACCTCAAACTGATTTCGTGCCAGCTTGACGGCGCCAAGGCCGATCCGAAACTCACCGATCTGGGTCTGACCATGCAGGTCCCCGACGCAGCCTTCATCTTTGAGGCAGAGGTCGAGATCAGCCCGCAGACGAACACAGCGCTTGAAGGGCTCTATATGTCGAAGGGCATGTATTGCACGCAATGCGAGGCCGAGGGCTTTCGCAAGATCACCTATTACCCCGACCGCCCCGATGTGATGGCGGTGTTTAGCGTCACCATTGAAGGCGACGAGAAGATCAAGCTCTCCAATGGCAATGATCTGGGCACGGACGCGAATGGCACGGCGAAATGGCACGATCCTTGGCCGAAGCCTGCGTATTTATTCGCGCTGGTCGCGGGCGATCTTGTCGCGCATTCTGATCGCTTCACCACCAAATCGGGCCGCGAGGTGGACCTTAACATCTGGGTGCGCGAGGCCGATATTGGCAAATGCGCCTACGGGATGGACGCGTTGAAACGCTCGATGAAATGGGATGAAGACGTCTATGGCCGCGAATATGATCTCGACCTCTTCAACATCGTTGCCGTCGATGATTTCAACATGGGTGCGATGGAAAACAAGGGGCTGAACATCTTCAACTCAGCCGCAGTTCTGGCCAGCCCGGAGACCTCGTCAGACGCGAATTTCGAGCGCATCGAGGCGATCATCGCGCATGAGTATTTCCACAACTGGACCGGCAACCGCATCACGTGCCGCGATTGGTTCCAGCTGTGCCTCAAAGAAGGCCTCACAGTGTTTCGCGACCAGCATTTCACTGGCGACACGCGCGGCCATGCGGTCAAACGCATTGAAGACGCCGTCGATCTGCGCGCAGGGCAATTTCGCGAAGATAACGGCCCGCTGGCCCATCCTGTGCGCCCCGAAAGCTTCGTCGAGATCAATAATTTCTACACCGCCACTGTCTATGAGAAAGGTGCGGAGCTGATTGGCATGCTCAAAACCCTTGTGGGCGACGAGAACTACTTCAAAGCGTGCGATCTCTATTTTTCCCGCCATGACGGCCAAGCCTGCACGATTGAGGATTGGCTGAGATGTTTTGAAGAGGTCACAGGCCGCGATCTGGCGCAGTTCAAACTGTGGTACAGCCAAGCTGGCACGCCGCGCGTCAAGGTGAGCGATGACTGGAACGATGGCACCTATACGCTGACCTTCACGCAATCCACACCGCCCACACCGGGTCAGCCCGAGAAAGACCCCAGAGTCATCCCGATCGCCGTGGGGCTTTTGGCTGAGGATGGGCGCGAGATTAAGCCCACGAAAATTTGCGAAGTCACCGATGAGGTTCACAAGTTCCGCTTCACCGGGCTGGACGCCAAACCGGTCCCTTCGATCCTGCGCAATTTCTCTGCGCCCGTGATCATCGAACGCGATCAATCCAATGCCGAGCGCGCGTTTCTTCTGGCCCATGACACCGACCCGTTCAACAAATGGGATGCAGGCCGCGCACTGGCGCGAGATGTGATGATCCGCATGGCCAGCGATGGTGCCACACCCGATCAAGGCTATCTCGACGGGCTGACGGCGGTCTTGCGCGATGACAGCCTTGACCCCGCCTTCCGCGCACTGGTGCTGGCGCGCCCCAGCCAAGATGACATCGCGCAAGCCTTGTTCGAGGCTGGCCGCACGCCCGATCCGCAAGCCATCTATGACACCGCGCAAACATTGGCGCAGCATGTGGCGGAGCATCTGCAAGACTTGCTCCCCAAGCTCTACGCCCAGATGGAGGTCGACGGGCCCTACTCCCCCGATGCGGCCAGCGCCGATAAGCGCTTCTTGCAAAACTCGGTCCTGTCGCTTCTGTCGCGCCTTGATGGCGGCGCGCAGGCGGCCAAGCAAATCGAAGCCTCGGACAATATGAACCAGACGCTGTCTGGGCTGGTAAACCTGCTTCGCCTTGAAAAGGGTGAGGCCCAAATGGCTGCGTTTTATGACGCATGGCGCCACGATAATCTGGTGCTTGATAAGTGGTTCTCGCTGCAAATCATCAACGCGCGGCCCGACAAAGCGGCGGGCATCGTGGCTGATCTGACAGGGCATGCCGATTTCGACATGACCAACCCGAACCGCTTCCGCTCTGTGTTTGGCGCACTGGCAGGCAATACCGCGGGCTTTCATCATGCATCGGGCGCTGGCTATAAGATCATGGCCGATTGGCTGATCAAGCTCGACGCGGTCAACCCGCAAACCACCGCGCGCATGTCGACCGCATTCCAGACCTGGACCCGCTATGATGGAGACCGCCAGTCCATGATCCGCGACGCGCTTAGCCGTATTCGCGCAACCGATGGCTTGAGCGGTGATACGACCGAGATGGTGGACCGGATTTTGGGGTAAATTACACCTTGGGGGCTGGAATATAGCGCGTTTCTTGTCATAATCGCGCCCAATTGGGCTCTATAACCAGTGCGAACCATAGCAAGGACAAAGGCGCGGATATGCCGATACTCATCGCCATTTTAGGCATCATTGGCGCGATCATCTTTTGGAGCATGCGCGCGCGCAATGCCGCCGAAACGGGCCGCGAGCTGATGGATGTCGCCAATGACGTGCGCCTTGCTGCGCGCCGGTTCGGGTTCAAACGCAATGCAAATCGCCATCCGGTCGAAGATATTGACGATGCGAAAGTGGCCATTGGCGGGCTGGCTGTGTCGTTTCTGGAACTCGACGACTACCCGACGCAAGAACAACGCCACGCGCTTTTGCGCGGCCTGCAAGACAGTTTGAAAATCAACCTAGATGACGCCGAAGAGCTTTCCGTTTTGGGCCGGTGGCTAATGTCGGAATGCGGCAGCCCGGATGCCGCTGTCACGCGGCTGGCGCGCAAATTGTCGAAACTTGGCGGCGCGGAACAAATCACACCCCTGATGGAGGTCCTACAAACCGTGCTTGGGGCCTCTGAGGGCGATATGAACGCGAAACAGCGCAGCGCGCTCGATGATGTCAAACGTGCCTTCAAAATATAGCCGCAACGAGACGCGCGTGCGTCGCACGATCCTTATCACGGGTGCAAGCGCTGGCATCGGGGCGGCCACCGCACGCCTTGCTGCGCAGCAGGGCTACCGCGTCTGCATCCACTACAATTCGGATCTGGCCGGCGCGCAGTTGGTCGCGGGCATGTGTCAGGCCAAAGGTGCTGAGACGCATCTGTTTCGCGCCGATATCAGCAACCCCGAAGAGATCACCTCGATGTTTACCGAGTTCGACGCGCTTGATGTGCCTCTTGATGTGCTGGTCAATAATGCAGGCATCGTCGCCCCCGCCTCCCGCCTAGATGAGATGAGCTTCGAGCGGATGGCCGTTATGTTTGGCACCAATATCATCGGCCCCATGCTTGTCGCCAAAGAGGCGATATTGCGCATGTCTCAAGCCTATGGCGGCGAAGGTGGGGCGATCGTCAATCTGTCGTCGGTGGCCGCAAAGCTCGGCGCGCCGGGCGAATATATCGACTACGCGGCCTCCAAAGGTGCGATGGACACGTTTACCGTTGGTCTTGCCTCGGAACTGGCGCTCGAAGGCATCCGCGTCAACGCTGTGCGCCCCGGCATTATTGAGACGGCGATCCATGCCAAAGGCGGCCAACCTGACCGCGCTGAAGTGATGGCCGAAAGAGTCCCGATGCGCCGTGCGGGCCATGCTGAAGAGGTGGCGCAAGCCGTGCTTTATCTCGCCTCACATGACGCCAGCTATGTTACCGGATCTATCCTAGATGTCAGCGGAGGCCGCTAACCCGTCTCGGGCCGAGGTATTGGCCGCACCGAGCTAAGCAAGCGACAATATTTCTGCTTGCGCGTCCAAGCCGCCATCTCGGAGCGCTTGCGGCGCTGCACTAATGGTCCCCAATCTGCCGCCACCCCGCCGAGTTTGCCGTTGGATTTGCGCGCGACGGCATTGTCGCGAATAACCGTCGTGGCCATGATCCGTACCGCGCAGCTGAGGTTCGCCGAGCCGTCTTTTAAGGCAGCCCCCGTGCCTACGCGGCAGTCATAGCCGCGTGCCGTGGCGGGCAGAATTTGTGTCAGCCCGTACCATTTGCCACCCCCGCCGACGGCCCTTGGCCGCCATGTGCTTTCATGCTTGGCCAAAGCCGAGAGAAACCCGTTCCAAAAGGCCGCGCGGGCTTGCGCGTCGTTATCCGCATAGGCCGGACACCATGTCGCGATATCGCCCGGCACGGTCTCGATGAGCGGTCTGCCATGCGCGTTAAGCGCCTCCATCGTGGTGCGGGTCCACAGATGCCCATCACGGTGAAAATCCCACCGCGCGCGCGGGATCCAATCCTTGCGCGGCGCGGGCAGAAGCGAGCTGTAGCTTTGCGAAATCAGAGGGGTTGCCTCGGCTTTGGACACAGCATCCTCAGACAGGCAAGGCACGGCGCTGAGCGCGACTGCAAAAATGGCGGCAGCAATTTTCATGGCCCTCCAGTGACAGAGCGCCTCGTTCAAAGCAACCGCCGCTCACACAAACTTGCGCGCTTGTCGCCAGCTTCGCGACAGTCGGCTTGATTGGCCAAGATCGACCATGGGATCGCATGCCCTTCGCCCCTTGCCGCCCTGCCCCGCCTGACCTAAAACGCGTCATACCGCCAATCAGGACATACGCCATGCTCGATCTGACCTATGAGACCCCGAAGCCCAAAATCATCTCCGGCGCCAAGCAGGATTGGGAACTCGTCATCGGGCTCGAGGTCCACGCGCAAGTCGCGACCAATGCGAAGCTGTTCTCCGGCGCGTCCACCAAATTCGGCGCAGAGCCCAATTCCAATGTCGCATTCGTCGATGCTGGCATGCCCGGCATGTTGCCCGTGATCAACGAGGAATGCGTGGCCCAAGCCGTGCGCACCGGGTTGGGCCTGAAGGCCGATATCAACTTGTATTCGGCCTTTGATCGCAAGAACTACTTCTATCCCGATTTGCCGCAGGGCTATCAGATCAGCCAGCTCTATCACCCTATCGTGGGCGAAGGCGAAGTGCTGGTTGATATGGAACCCGGCATCGCCCGCGTGGTGCGGATCGAGCGTATTCACCTTGAACAAGATGCAGGCAAATCGATCCACGACATGGACCCGAATATGTCCTTCGTTGATCTCAACCGCACTGGTGTCGCGCTGATGGAGATCGTGTCGCGCCCCGATATCCGTGGGCCTGAGGAAGCCGCAGCTTACGTGGCCAAACTGCGCCAAATCCTGCGCTATTTGGGCACGTGTGATGGCAATATGCAAAACGGCAACCTGCGCGCAGATGTCAACGTGTCGATCTGCCAGCCGGGCGCTTATGAGAAATATATGGAGACACAAGATTTCTCCCATCTCGGCACGCGTTGCGAGATCAAAAACATGAACTCTTTGCGGTTCATTCAGCAAGCCATCGATGTCGAGGCCAAGCGCCAGATCGCGATTGTCGAGGCGGGCGGCGAGGTCGATCAGGAAACGCGGCTTTATGATCCTGACAAGGGCGAGACCCGCTCGATGAGATCTAAGGAGGAAGCGCATGACTACCGCTATTTCCCCTGCCCCGATCTGCTGCCATTGGAGATCGAACAAACATGGGTCGATGATCTGAAAGCGGACCTGCCCGAATTGCCCGACGAGAAGAAGGCGCGCTTTATGGGCGATTTCGGCCTGTCGGAATATGACGCGGGCGTTTTGACGGCTGATACGGATGACGCCGCCTATTTCGAGCAAGTGGCCGAAGGCCGCGACGGCAAGCTTTCGGCCAACTGGGTGATAAACGAGCTGTTCGGGCGTCTCAAGAAAGACGATGACAAAGCCATCGGTGACAGCCCCGTCAGCCCCGCGCAACTGGGCGGGATCATTGATCTGATCACGTCGGATGCCATCTCCGGCAAGATCGCCAAGGACCTGTTCGAGATCGTCTATTCTGAGGGTGGCGACCCCGCCGAGATCGTGGAGGCACGTGGTATGAAGCAAGTCACGGATACGGGCGCGATTGAAGCCGCCGTGGACGAGATCATGGCCGCCAACCCCGACCAAGTCGCCAAGGCGCGCGAAAATCCAAAGCTTGCGGGCTGGTTTGTTGGCCAAGTGATGAAAGCCACGGGCGGCAAGGCCAATCCCAAGGCCGTTAACCAAATTTTAGCGTCCAAACTCAAGTAAGTGCCTAATTTTTGAGCACTTATGATCCGGTAGTTCCAAAATTTTTGGGTAATATAAAACCGCCATCGACAGCCTTGTAGGTTTGCCTTATCCTCCTCGCCTCTATCTTTTCCTAGGTAGAGCACCTGATGTGGGGTGTAGGTGTGAGGTATTTTAGCGTGAGCAACGATCAGAGGCCCATCGACGATGGTGACGAGATTATCTCGCGTCTCTATGACGTGGCGCTCGATCCTGCCCGCTATGAGGCCCTGCTCGATCAATGGGAACACTCTGTGGGCCCATTGCGCCACGACGGCGGCCGTCTCAAACATGGGCTAATAGATGATCAAACGATCGCCGACCATTTCCGGCGCGCCAGCCATTTTCTTGATCAATTGCCACCGCCCGGCGAGACGGATGAACGCAGCGCGTTGATCGCGCAGTTTGATAAGACGGCGGCGCTGATTATCTCGGATAAATTGGTGATAGAACGGCTTAATGAAAGCGCGGCGCGGGCGTTAGAAGCTGAGCAAGATCAATCTGTTAGCGCCCTTCCCATCGAGGATGTCGACCTGGAAGCCTTGACGCGTAAGCTGCGTGATATGCTGCGCTCAGCACCTGTTGACCCATCGGTTTTTCGGGTCCGCTCTAACACCAGTGGGCGGTTTATCATCTTGCATCTGAGACATTGCCAGCTCAGCGACGGCACGCCGCAAATCGTGGCGCTGACCAGTGAGGTGAGTTGGCCTGACAATTTCTCGTCGATCCTGCAAGCCGCGTTTGAGTTCACCAAGGCCGAGGTTGAGGTCGTACGGATGCTGATCGAGTGTTGCTCGCTCAAAGAGATCGCAGAGCAACGCGGCCGCGCCGTCGACACGGTGCGCGCGCAGCTCAAATCGATCCTGTCCAAGACCGAGACAAATTCGCAAATCGAGCTCGTGCGGCTGACGCTTTCGATGATGGATATCGCCAGCCACGCGCTTGACGCAGAACCCGCGGCGCATCTCAACAGCAGCGTCTCTGGTACGTTGAAACCCGTTCCATTTCAAAGCATTAGCACTGATGACGGGCGACGGATCGACTATATCATCTTGGGCGATCCAAAGGGCAGCCCGTGTGTCTTTTTGCCGATTGATTACGGCCTGATCCGCTGGCCTGCTAGCGCCGAGGCGGCAGCGCTTGAGACGGGGATCAAGGTCGTCGTGCCGGTGCGCGCGGGTTATGGTGCCAGTGATCCATTGCCCAAACAGATGCCCTTTTGCGAAGGGGCGACCAATGATCTGCGCGCGGTGCTCACGCATGAGAAGATCGACGCCTGCCCGTTTATTTCCATGGGCTCGGACAGCTATTTCGCGTTTCACTACGCGATGACCCACCCCGATCAGGTCAAGGCCATCATCGCTTGCTCAGGCACTTTGCCGCTGACGCGCGCAGATCAATATGAGCGGATGGAAAAGTGGCACCGTTTCATTATCGCAGGCGCGCGCTATACGCCGAACTTGCTGCCCTTTATGGTCAAGGCCGGCTTCTCGCTGGCGCGCCGCATCGGCAAGCGCGGCTTTGTAAACTCGGTCTATGGCAACAATCCCGCAGACATCGAAACCTTCGAGAATCCAGAGACTTACGAGGCAATGATCACCGGATCTGAAGTTGCGCTCTCGGACACACACTCCGCCCATGCCTCTTTCGCGCGGCAAGTGGTTGAGCAAGAAACCATCGATTGGAGCTATATGGTGGAGGCCGTCAAAGCCTCTGGAATTCCAGTGACGTTCCTCAACGGTTTGCAAGATCCGCAGGTGCCGCCTCTGACACTGGCGGAATTCCAGCAAGAACAGACATGGATCAATTTCGAGATATTTGCAGATGCAGGCCAGCTGCTGTTTTTCCGAAAATGGCCGCTGGTTTTGGAAAAACTCCGCCAATATCTGTGAATAACTGTAGTTTTTTGGGCCATATACCTCAAATAGGGTATGCGGCGCGGCGAAACATACGTGAACGTCACAACTGGGGGGTTAAGCGTTCAGGCTGAGTGTATCCAGTTCGTTCCTAAGAGCACCAAGAGCACAGTTATTCGCGACCGAAGGCCGACCCGGCCTGATTTGTAATTTGTTTTGCGACAATTCGACCTCCAGCAAGGTCGAACAAGCGGTTCACGATCAACTGTCACGGCAATGGCATTCGCCCATGCGATGGTGTTCGGAGTTCAGCCTGTTACCCACGTTTGATCCGGTTCGGTACTGGCAATGTCCTGGTGAGTTGGGCGTGTCGGTTGCCGTGCAATTGTGGCCCGAGATATTTACTTTGGTTGCAATATCCTAGCTGAGCTGCGTCAGGTTCCCACATTCGCTTCCTCGCGATTGACCTGATCCCTAGCGACGCAAGATACGTGATGTGGCTGCTCCACAACAGCCACATCACGTATCACTCGCTGCCTTTCGAAAACTGGACAGGCAGGCCCCTCGCCGCTAATGTCGCGCTTTAATGCGCCTTTTGGGGGATCTCGGACCATGCAAAATTACGAATATCGCGTAGAGCCTGCGCCGCGAAAGCCCAAATCCGGCAAAGGTGTCAGAGGCACGCCTGCGAAATTTGCCAATGCGGTCAGCATCTTGATGAATGAGATGGCCGCCTTGGGCTGGGACTATGTGCGCGCCGACACGCTCCCTTGCGAGGAACGTAAGGGGCTGAGAGGCAAGACCACGACTTATCATTCGATGCTGGTATTTCGCCGCGCGATTGCAGCGCCCGAGGCTGCGATCCCTGTGGCTCCGGTCGCAGCGGCGGCGGTTGCCGCGGCACCTGCCATGGCAGAACCGCAGATCACAGCGCCTCAGGCTCAGCCCGATCCCGCGCCTGCGCCTATCATTGATGACGTTGCGAATTTCGCAGATGAGCCGATGGTGTCGGACCCGCCATTGACCGCGCCAGAGGCATCAAGCGAGGCTGAAGGCTCTTTTGACGATGGCCGTCCGGCCTCTGATCGTCACGCGGCGGAATAATCTAGTCCGAGATATTTAACGCTAGCGCATGGATGCGCCCGATGATGTCGGGGCCCAAAGCGCTATGCACGGCGCGGTGACGCGCGATACGCGACTGGCCTTTGAAGGCGTCACTTACGATCTTGACCTGAAAATGGCTCTCGCCGCCCTCTTGATATCCGGCGTGGCCGCGATGGGCCTCACTATCATCCAAGACAATTAACTCGCTTGGCATGAAAGCCGCGCGAAGTTTTTCTTCGATTTCTTCAACCATCCCCATCTTTTTTCGCCCAGCCCCTTCACCTTGCTCTCAGAAACCCTAAACTCTTTGTTCCAACTCGAAAAGGGAATGCCATGGCTGGACGTGCTCCATTTGATCCGTTTCAATTCGATATCTCGGTTTCGACCGATAAAAAGAAGCGCGCAAAGGGCCGTCGTGGCATGTCCGGCGCGGTGGAGACGTCGCAACGCACCTGTGAGGCGCCCGATTGCCAAGAGGCGGGCAAGTACCGCGCGCCGAAGTCGCCCGATATTCTGGATGACTATTATTGGTTCTGCAAAGACCATGTCCGCGAGTACAATCTGAAATGGAATTTCTTCGAGACGCATACGCAAGAAGAGATGGAACGCCAGATGTCGTCGGACCGCGTGTGGGAGCGTGAGACGAAGCCCATGAAGAAGGGCGAGGAACAGCGCGCTTGGTCACGTCTCGGCGTCGATGATCCGATGGCCGTGCTGGGCGAGAATGCCACCAAGAACCCCGGCCGCGCACCGGGTGGCCGAGGCCGCAAACTGCCCGCAACAGAGCGTCAGGCCTTGGACGTTTTGGAAGGCACAATGGACATGTCCAAAACTGATTTGCGCAAGAAATACAAATCCCTCGTCAAGGATCTTCATCCTGACATGAATGGCGGCAACCGCGCTGATGAGGAACATCTGCAAAAGGTCGTCTGGGCTTGGGACCAGATCAAAGAAAGCCGCAATTTCGGCGATTAGGTTGCGATTTGCCGTTTGAGGATCTCGGGCATCGCTTCTTACGGCTCTTGCCTGCGCATTCGGAAACGGAAGTCATAACGCAGACCTGAGCTGTCGAGCTCGCGGGTGACAACTTTGGCGGAAATCTTCTCAAGGCAATGGGCAAGTAGCAACGTGCCGAGGCCCTCATTTGCCGTGATGGCAGCAAAGTCGTGATCGGGCGCATCGGTGGTGTCGATCTGTTCGTGCCACGTCAACCGCGCCCAGTTTTCGTCGATCCTCTCGGCCTGCACCTTAAGCCGGCCCGGTTTGGCTCCTAGAACAGAGTATTTCACCGCATTCGTTGCCAGCTCATAAAGGATCATCGACAAAGGCGTAATATCCTTTGACAAAATCGACAGACCTTCCGGCATCTTCAATTCGATCCGGTCCGCTAAGGGGCCTTTGAGCCAAATGCGCAGCACTTTGTCGAGCACGATTTCCATCGGCACAGTTTCGGAATTGGTAGAGCGATGCAGGAAGAAATCTGCAGCCAATTGATGTGCATCCGCCAGAGCATGGATTTGCGTGCACATCATGTCGGAGAAACTTTGCACGTCATGCGGAAATTCTGTGCCCAGAACCAGCATCGATTCCATTAAAGCAAAGGCATTATTGACGCGATGGTTCATCTCGCGCACCAGATGGGTCAGACGCTCTTCTTGATCCTTGGCATGCGTCATATCCCAGTTCACGCCCAACATCCGCACAGGCGCGCCATCGGGACGTCTCTCTACCACACGGCCGCGGCCGCCGATCCAGATCGTCGCACCATCTGGCAAGTTGACGCGAAACGAAGTGTCATAATCCTTGTCGCCAGCCAGCGTCGCCTGCATCTCGATCTCAAGACGCGGCAAGTCATCAGGATGGACGACTGCAAAGACATGTTTGCCCAAGATCCGTCCCTTGGGCAGCCCCCAGAGTTTTCGCAACATCGTGTCGCATTCGACGATATCGGTCTCCAGGTTCCATTCGAACGTTCCCATGCCTCCGGCAACCAGCGCCAGCGTGGTGCGGTGGCCAATATCTTCGCGGCTGAGTGCGGCCAGTTCTGCGGAATGCTCGCTCATGCCATCATCCTTTCTGGATTGGTGAATAGTTTGGAGAAAACTGCGTCGAGAATCTCTGACCTGTGGGCTGGTTTCTCAAGCGCTAGAGACTGCGGGAATTCGGTCAACCTATCGATATTTGAGGCGTGGCCGGAATGAAAAATCAAAGGCACGCCAGCAGATTGCAGGGCGGTTGCGGCGGGGAAAACCTCCCCATCTGTGAGTGAAACATCAAGAAGCGCCAGATCGGGTGGCGACTTGGTTGCACGAAACACTTGCGCCACTTGGCCCACTGTTTCAACTTCGGCCCCTGCCGAGCTGAGAACACGCTGCAGGTAGAGCGCAATCAGCGTTTCATCTTCTGCAATCAGGATCCGGAAACCACTTAAGGGCAAGGCGTCTTTTGACAAATTCTCTTCTCGCTCAATTACCCAGTCATCCCCCACCTCTCGCAGCGCCATTGATCTGCCAAGAGTGTAAAAAAGAGGTTAACAAAATTGGAACTTTGCCGCGTCTCTTCCCCTTGTCCCTGCCTAAAATTTGAGGCAATCACGAGGTATTATTAGAAGGACGCAAGCTGATGGCTGACGGAAGTATCGATTTGAATGCGAAACCCACCGATGAGGTTTCCGTTCGCGAGTTATTTGGTATCGACAGCGACATGAAGGTCAAAGGCTTCGCGGAGCGCAGCGAGCGCGTGCCTGACATCGACAGCACCTATAAGTTTGACCCCGACACAACTTTGGCCATTCTGGCAGGGTTTGCGCATAATCGCCGGGTAATGATCCAAGGCTATCACGGCACAGGCAAATCGACCCATATCGAACAGGTTGCTGCGCGCCTGAACTGGCCTTGCGTACGGGTCAATCTTGATAGCCATATCAGCCGGATCGATTTGATCGGCAAAGACGCGATCAAGCTCAAAGACGGCGTTCAAGTCACTGAATTTCAAGAAGGCATCCTGCCTTGGGCCCTGCGCAATCCAACGGCGATTGTGTTTGACGAATATGATGCGGGCCGTGCGGACGTGATGTTCGTGATCCAGCGCGTGCTGGAAGTCGACGGCAAGCTGACGCTTCTGGACCAAAACAAAGTGATCGAGCCGCATCCCTATTTCCGCATTTTTGCGACGGCGAACACCGTGGGCTTGGGCGACACAACCGGGCTCTATCACGGCACGCAGCAGATCAACCAAGGTCAAATGGACCGCTGGTCGCTGGTCACCACGCTGAACTATCTCAGCCATGACGCCGAAAGCGCCATCGTGTTGGCCAAGAACCCGACCTACAACACCGAGAGCGGACGCAAGACCATCGGCCAGATGGTGACCGTGGCTGACCTGACGCGCACGGCGTTTATGAATGGCGATCTGTCGACGCTGATGTCGCCGCGCACGGTCATCGCATGGGCGCAAAACGCGTTGATCTTCAAAGATGTGGGCTATGCCTTCCGCACGTCGTTTTTGAACAAATGTGACGAGCTGGAACGCGAGACCGTGGCCGAGTTCTACCAGCGCTGTTTTGATGAAGAACTGCCTGAGAGTGCGGCGAGTGTGAGCCTTGGTTAAGCGCGCCTCCACGGCAGTTGCTTTATGCGCCGTGGTTTTGGCGAGCCCCGCCTTTAGCTCTGATCTGGCGAACCAGTCGCTGCAATGCGCGGCTTTGAGCTATGCAAACTGGGACTATGAGGTCGAGACCTATGACAAGGTCGACCGCTCGCCAGAATGGAAAGACCAAGCGAAAGCCTTTCGATCGGTCGCCTTGCGTAAAGGCGTGAGCAAACGCGATGCGAACAAAGCGATTGCCCGCGAACGAGGCCCGTTGAAAGATATGCTCCGCGCCTTCTTGTTTGCCGAAACCCGCAAGCAAACACGCGCCTATGAGAAAATCGCAGCGCGATGCGATAAAATCCTCGAAAGTGAGCCCGAGATGAGGGCCTACAAATGACCAAAAACGACAACCCTGCTGATCCGTTCAAAAAGGCGCTCTCTGAGGCCACTAAGACGCTTGCCAATGATCCTGAATTGGGTGTGTCGTTCAGCGTCGATCCTCCGGGCATGGCCAATGATCAGATGCGCCTGCCGCAGGTTACGCGGCGGATGTCGCGTGATGAAGTCATGCTGGCGCGCGGCACAGCAGATGCATATGCGCTCAGACGCCGCTTTCACAATGCCTCCACCTCGAACCGCTATGTGCCGCAAGGCAATATGGCGCGCGATCTCTATGACGCAATGGAATCGGCGCGCTGCGAGGCGATGGGCGCGCGCACGATGCCGGGCACAGCCGGCAATATCGACGCCAAGATCGAGGCCGAGGCAGAGCGCAAAGGCTATGGCCAGATCACCGAGGCCGGGCAAGCGCCGCTGTCAGTTGCGGCAGGCTATTTGATCCGCCATCTGGCCACAGGCCGCGATCTGCCGCCTGCGGCTGGCAATGTCATGGGTCTGTGGCAGGACTTCATCGAAGGCGCTGCCGGTGGCACGCTGGAAAACCTGCAAGATGTGCTTGATGACCAGCAAGCCTTCGCCAAATTTGCCCGCCAGATCATCGACGATCTGGGCTACGGCGATCAGTTGGGCGATGACCCTGACGACATCAATGACGATGAGCCCGACGAGGCCGATAGCGAACAGTCGGAAGAAGACCAGACCGACGACGCGAATTCTGACAAAGAAGACGACAGCGAGGATGCCGACGCCTCCGCCGAGCAATCTCAGGAAGAGCAAGACGACGCCTCTCAGGCGACTGTTCAGCTTGATGATATGGCTGACGCGGAAATGGGTGATGAGGCGGAAATGCCCGAGGGCGAGGCTCCGATGGACCCGCCACCCCCGCCTGCGCATTCCGACGCGGACCCCAACTACATCGTCTCGACCACCGAGTTTGACGAAGAGATCAAAGCCGAAGATCTGGCCGAGCCACAAGAGCTGGAGCGCCTGCGCGCCTATCTCGACCAACAGCTCGATCCGCTGAAAGGTGCTGTGTCGCGGCTGGCCAATAAGTTGCAACGCCGCTTGCAGGCCCAGCAAAACCGGTCTTGGGAATTTGATCTCGAAGAAGGTATTCTTGACGCCGGACGGCTTGCGCGCGTTGTGGCGAACCCGACGACGCCGCTGAGCTTTAAGGTCGAAAAAGACACCGAATTCCGCGACACTTGCGTGACGCTTCTACTGGATAACTCCGGCTCCATGCGTGGACGGCCGATTTCTATTGCCGCGATTTGTGCGGATGTCTTGGCCCGCACGCTCGAGCGTTGTCAGGTCAAAACCGAAATTTTGGGCTTTACGACACGGGCTTGGAAAGGCGGGCAAGCGCGTGAAAACTGGCTGGCTGATGGACGCCCGCAACAACCCGGACGTCTCAACGATCTGCGTCATATCATCTATAAATCCGCCGATGCTCCATGGCGTCGCGCGCGGCCCAATCTGGGGCTGATGATGAAGGAAGGCCTGCTGAAAGAAAACATCGACGGCGAGGCTTTGGAATGGGCGCATAAACGCATGATCGGGCGGCCTGAAGCGCGCAAAATTCTGATGGTGATCTCGGATGGCGCGCCGGTCGACGATTCAACTTTGTCCGTTAACCCCGCGAATTACCTTGAAAAACACCTGCGCGACGTGATCGCCATGGTCGAGAAACGCCGCGCGGTAGAACTAATCGCGGTGGGCATCGGGCATGACGTGACACGCTACTATGACCGCGCCGTCACCATCACGGATGTAGAACAATTGGCCGGTGCGATGACCGAACAGCTTGCAGCGCTCTTTGATAGTGATCCACGGGCGCGGGCGCGTGTTATGGGCATGAAACGGGCGGGCTGATGTTTCAGAATTTTGAGGCCTCCACATCCCCCGAAGATGGCCCTCCACGGCTGAAAGCCCTGCGCGCCGAATTGACCCGCGAGGGGCTCGACGGGGTGTTGGTGTCGCGCGCAGATCAATATCAAGGCGAATATGTAGCGCCCTGTGACGAGCGTTTGGCGTGGCTGACAGGGTTCACCGGCTCGGCAGGGTTTTGCATCGTTTTGCCTGACATCGCAGGCGTTTTCATCGACGGCCGCTACCGCGTGCAGGTCAAAGAGCAAGTGGCACTGGGCGCGTTTACGCCTGTGCATTTTCCCGAAGTCAAACCCGGCACATGGATCAGTGAGCATCTGCCAAAAGGCAAGATCGGCTATGATCCGTGGCTGCACACGCTGTTCCAGGTTGATGCCGTGGCCAAGCGCGCAGGCGACGGCATCGAAATGGTGCCCTGCCCTGATCTGATCGCGCGCATCTGGCAAGATCGCCCCGCCCCGCCCGCAGGCAAGGTCGAGGCCTATCCGATCGAGCTGGCGGGCAAAAAATCAAGCGCGAAACGCGAAGATATCGCGAAGCTTCTCCGCGCGGCAGGTGAGACCAGCGCCGTCCTGACCTTGCCGGATTCGATCTGCTGGCTGTTGAACATTCGCGGCACTGATATTGTGCGCAATCCGATTGTGCAGTGTTTCGCGGTGATCCACGACGATGCGAAAGTTGATCTGTTCATCGACGAGGCGCGCGTCGCGCATCTGGGCCCTGACCCTGCGATCACGATCCACGCGCCAGATGATTTCACAAGCTTTATCAAAGCGTTGAAAGGCAAAATCCGCGTTGACCGCGATACCGCGCCGGCAGCGCTCAGCACGCTGATCGAGGCAGAGATCTCCTACGGCGACGATCCCTGCATTCTGCCCAAAGCCTGCAAGAACGAAACCGAGATCGCAGGCACGCGGACCGCGCATATTCGCGACGCACATGCGATGGTGGCTTTTCTGGCATGGCTTGAAACACAAGAGGCTGGCAGTTTCACCGAGATCGACGTAGCCACCGCGCTGGAGGGCTTCCGGCGCAAAACAAACGCGCTGCGTGACATCAGTTTCGAGACGATCTCAGGTGCAGGCCCCAATGGCGCGATTGTGCATTACCGCGTAAGCCAAGACAGCAATCGCACGGTCGAGGGCGGTGATCTGCTGTTGGTCGATAGCGGCGGGCAGTATTTGGACGGCACCACCGACATCACCCGCACAATAGCCATCGGCACGCCAAGCCCTGAGCAAAAGCGCTGCTTCACGCTGGTGCTGCAAGGCATGATCGCCATCCACCGTGCCCGCTTTCCGCGTGGTCTTGCGGGCCGCGATCTGGACGCTTTGGCGCGCGCGCCTTTGTGGCGCGAAGGGATGGATTACGACCACGGCACAGGCCATGGCGTTGGCGTCTATCTGGCGGTGCATGAAGGGCCACAACGGCTCAGCCGGATCTCCGAAGTGCCGCTCAAACCCGGGATGATCTTGTCAAACGAGCCCGGATATTACCGCGAAGGGGCGTTTGGCATTCGGATCGAAAACCTGATCGTGGTGCGCGAGGCGCCTGCGCTCGGAGACAAGCGCGATCATCTGGAATTTGAGAACCTGACTTGGGTGCCAATTGATCGCCGCCTTGTGGATCTGGACCTTTTGAGCCCCGGAGAGCGGGATTGGATCAACGCCTATCACGCTGAAATTGCTGATAAACTCGACGTCTCGGGCGAGGCGGCGGATTGGCTCGCCCGCGCCACCGCACCGCTTTAGGGCTAGCAAACAGCGTTTCGTCCTGTCATGTTGCGCCTTTAGCAAAACAGCCACCCGACGGAGGACGCCCATGGCCGGTCACATCACAATGCGCAAAGCGAAGGGCACCTATTCGATCCGCGCGGCGGGCGCTGTTTTGGGCGAAAGCAAGAACGTGATCGAGCTGAGCGAAGGCGGCCTGCCCGAGATCCTTTATGTGCCGCGCGAAGATCTGGCGATGGCGTTTTTCGACAAGACGGATCACACCAGCACCTGCCCGCATAAAGGCACGGCCAGCTATTACACGATCCAAGCCAAGAGCGGCCCGATTGCCAATGCCGCTTGGTCCTATGAGGCCCCGCATGAGGGCCTGGAGCAAATCGCGGGCCATCTGGCGTTTTATCCTGATTTTGTAACGGTCGAGCAGGTTTAGGAATGTTCCTCGGCTGCTGTTGCGGCCAGCGCCTGATTATAGGCCTTCAACGCATCAACCTGAAACAACGCGCCGTGAATGATCGGCGCGTCGCCTTCTGATCCGATCTCGACCACCGGAATAAACGCGCGGTTGTCGCGCTCGAAGATTGGCATCGCGTCTTCCAATGTCGCGTTCGGATCAACATAAAGCCCCGCTTCAATAGCGGCCCAGACAGCGTCTTCAGGGGCTGCGTCTTCGGCGTCAGGTCTGCGCATCACATTGGCCACGCGGAACATCGTCAAAAGATAGGCTTGCGGGCCCGCCGCCAAATGCACATCGCGCCGTTCCAACTGTGTGAGGAAGAAAGAGCGGTCGACCAAACGGCTCGACAGCGCGGTTGAAAGCGACACGGCGACCATCACCGCAAGGCCGGTTTGCCAATCGCCTGTCAGCTCGAACACGATCAAAGTCGTCGAGATCGGCGCGCCCAACACGGCTGCTGCAACCGCGCCCATTCCGGCCAGCGCGTAAAGCGTCTCCGCGCCCGAGACATTGGGGAAAATGCTTGTTGCGACATAGCCAAAGCCCAAGCCCGTCAAAGCGCCCAGCATCAGCGAGGGCGAAAACACCCCGCCGCCCATTCGGCCCGCCATCGTGATAGCCACGGCGAAGACTTTGACGATGGCGAAAACAACCACCTCATGCATCACCAACTCGCCCGTCAAAGCCGCCGAGGTCGTACCGTAGCCCACCCCGATGATATGCGGGAAGAACACGGCGATGGCGCCTAGGATTGATCCGGCAACGGCAGGGCGCAGCCAGCGCGGCATGCCGGTTTTGGTTTGAAAGGCCGTGCCCATCGTATCGGTCCAAAAGATCGCGCGCATCAAGACTACAGCGACCAAACCGCTGAGCAAGCCCAGCATCACGAAAGCAGGCAGCTCGACATAGAAGCTGAGCGCGCTTTCCACGGGCAGCGTAAATTCCGTCACATCGCCAAATTCCAGCCGAGAGATCACCGTGCCTGCCGCCGACGCGATCACAATCGGTGCGAATGCGTGCATGGCGAAATGGCGCAGCACGACTTCCAGAGCAAACAGCGCGCCCGCAATCGGCGCGTTAAAACTGGCGGAAACAGCTGCAGCCACCGCGCAGCCCAACAAATCGCGCCCCGTTATGCCATCGGCTTTGATCAGATTGCTGACCCAACTGGAAATCACCGCCGCGAGGTGCACCACCGGCCCTTCTCGCCCCGTTGAGCCGCCAGAGCTTAGCGTGATCATCGACGCAAAGGCCGACGCGATGCCCGCCTTTTGCTCCACCCGGCCTTTATCCATCGCGGCGCCCTCGATGACATCGGCGACCGAGCGCGCCCGCCCGTCAGGGGTAAAGAGATGCAAAATCCAGCCGGTGATCAGCCCGCCCAAAATCGGGATCAGGACGATCCAGTACCATTCCATATCGGAGGCGAATTCGTGCAAAGACCGCACATCTTTGGCGTCATAGAACACGCCTTGCAGGAACTCGATGCTCTTGCGAAACCAAACGGCGGCAAAGCCCGCGGCGATACCGATGGCAAGTGCGATGAACCAGAATTGCAACTGCGACGGGCCTTCATGGCGCAAAATGCCCCACCCATTGCGACAAGCCCCCAAAGCGCCATCGACTTGTTTCGCAAGAAGAGACTTTTCAGGCTCGGCCATCCGCCTACCCGTCCAACAACGCGCGCGCTGCATCTCGCGCGGCATCGGTGATTGTGTCGCCTGCGACCATGCGGGCCAGCTCGTCAATCCGTGCTGGCTCATCAAGGGCTATGACGGTCGAGAAGGTCTCGCCCTTGCGGATGGATTTCTCGACCCGCCAATGATGCCCGCCTAGCGCTGCGACCTGCGGTGAATGGGTGACGACCAGCACTTGCGCGCCATCCGCAATTGCGGCCAAGCGACGGCCTACGGCGTCCGCGGTCGCCCCGCCAACGCCGCGGTCAATCTCGTCGAATATCATCGTGATGCCGCTGGATTTTCCGGTCAGGCAGACTTTCAAGGCCAGCAAGAACCGCGACAGCTCCCCGCCTGAGGCGATCTTGTTGAGCGGACCGGACGGCGCGCCGGGATTTGTCGCAACCGTGAAGGCCACCGCGTCGCGGCCTTCTGGGCCCGCAGGCTCGGCGGTGATTTGGGTTTCAAACACTGCGCGCTCCATTTTCAACGGTGCCAGTTCTTTGCCCATCGCGCGGTCAAGCTTTTTGGCCGCCGCGATCCGGCCTGCGGTCATTTTCGCCGCCGCCATATCGTAAGCCGCCTCTGCCGTGCTGAGCGTTTCGCGCAACGCCGCCAGTTCCGCCTCGCCGCCATCAACGGCGCTAAGCCGCGCGCGCAGATCGGCGCCGAATGTCGCCAGATCATCAGCCTGTACATCATGTTTGCGCGCCAAAGCCCTGAGCGCGAAGAGTTTTTCTTCCGTGTGCTCCAGATCCGTCGGGTTGAAATCGAGCGCATTGAGGCATTGCTCAATGCCTTGGCTTGCCTCGCCGAGCTCGGTCATTGCGCGCTCTAACGCGGCCAAGGGCGCGTCAAGCTGGCCCTCGGCGCTGCCTGCGACATCGCCTAACCAGCGCTGCGCGTCCGAGATATTGCCCTCCGCCCCATCACCGCCGAGCGCGCCCAGACCTTTGGCAATGTCATCGCGGATCCGCGCGCTGGCTTGCATCAAGCGGCGCTTCGCGTCGAGCTCTGCTTCTTGGCCCGCTTGCGGGTCGAGCGCGTCGATCTCGGCAACAGCGTGGCGCAGAAATTCTTCTTCTTTGCGGGCCTCGATCAGCGCGGCTTCTGCCGTCTCAAGCGCTTTGCGCGCGGCGGCCATGTCCCGCCACAGCTTGCGCAGCTTGCTCAGATCAAGCTTGGCAAACGCATCGAGCAACATACGGTGGCCACGCGGGTTTAACAGCCCGCGATCATCATGCTGGCCGTGCAATTCGACCAACGTATCGGACAGCGCGCGTAGCAAATCGCCACTGGCGCGGCGGTCATTGATATAGGCCTGCTTGCGCCCGTCAGGGTGGTTGACGCGGCGCAGGATAATCTCGTCCTCAGCCTCGAACCCGGCCTCAGACAGCACGTCAAACGCGGCGTGACCCTTTGGCGGCTCGAACACGGCCGTGACCTCGCCACGTTCTGCGCCTTGGCGCACAAGCTCGGCCCGGCCCCGCCAGCCCAACACAAACCCTAGTGAATCCAATAAGATAGACTTGCCCGCGCCGGTTTCACCCGTCAGCACATTCAGACCCGGCTGGAAGGCAAGTTCCAGATGATCGATGATCAACATGTCCCGGATTTCAAGCGCGCGCAGCATCAGGCCCCCCGCCCTTTGGCGAGATGAATTTTACAACCACCGCCCACGCACAACTTGGCGGTAAATGTCGCGCAGCCAGCCTTTGCCCGCGGCTTCAGGTTCCAGCCCACGCCCGCGCAACAGATTGAACGCATCTTGATAGAAGGGCGATCCTTGGTAGTTGTGGCCCAAGATCGCGGCGGCTGTTTGTGCCTCGTCAGTGAGGCCCAGCGACAGGTAGCTTTCGGTCAGGCGCAACAAGGCTTCTGCAGTGTGCGATGTCGTTTGGAAATCTTCGACCACGGCGCGGAAGCGGTTGATCGCGGCGGTGAAATGTTCGCGCTTGAGATAATAGCGCCCGATCTCCATCTCTTTGCCAGCCAGATGGTCAAAGGCCAGATCGAATTTCAGGATCGAGGATTTGGCATATTCGCTATTGGGATAGCGCTCGATCACCGTGCGCAGAGCTTGCAACGCCTGAAAGGTCAGACCTTGGTCGCGGCCCACTTGGTCGATTTGATCGTAATAGCTAATGGCCAAAAGATATTGCGCATAAGAGGCATCTTCATCGGCTGGGTAGAAATCCAAGAACCGCTGCGCAGCGGCGCGCGAGTTCTCGTAATCCTTGCCCTGATGCAGCGCGAAGGCCGACATGATCAGCGCGCGTTTGGCCCATTCGGAATAGGGATAAAGACGCTCGACCTCGGCAAAGAGCTTTACGGCCTCTTCTTCATCGCCTGTTTCCAGCTCGAACTCGGCCTTTTTGTAGATGTCTTGCGGGGCCAGCGTATCAAGGGGCACGTCGCGATTGGCCCCGCCGCTGAACAAGCCGCCACCGCCGCCACCACAGCCCGCAAGGCTCGCTACAACAGCAATCATCGCAATCTTCGATGTCAGTGACTTGTGTTGCGACATGAACGCCAAACCTTAAATTCCCCTCCGCATTGCATAAAGCGACGCGGCTCTTAGAGGTCGGTCTAGCACAAGTCTTTGGCAGGCAAAACGCTTTTGGTGTGGTTTTTCGCAGCCAAACATCAAAGGCTGGCGCTTAAGCAACCAATGGCAAATCAGCGTGTTTCACACCGACGCCGGGCAATTGGCTCAGCTGCTGCGGTGTGCAGGCCACAATGCGGTAAGCGCCGGGCGTCGCAAAGAGCTTGCGCAGCAAGCGGTTGGTCATCGCGTGACCGGCACGCACGCCTGTATAGCGGCCCAAAATCGGCATGCCAGCGAGCGACAGATCGCCCAAAGCATCCAGCATTTTATGGCGCACGGCCTCATCGCGGTGACGCAGGCCACCGGGGCTCAGCACGTCCGCGCCATCAACCACGACGGCGTTTTCATAAGTGCCGCCAAGGGCCAAGCCTTTGGAATGCATCATGTCGATATCGGATTTACGGCAGAAGGTACGGCTGTCCGACAGCTCACGCACAAATGTGCCATTGGCCATTGTCAGATGCTTTTGCTGCTCACCGATTGCGGCGTCAGAGAACTCGATGCTGAAATCAATTTCCAAACCGCCTGCAGGCGACAGTTTTGCGACCGCGCCACCATCTTCGACCGTGATCGGCTCCAGAATTTCGATTGCGTGCAAAGCGGCCTCTTGCTTTTGAATGCCGCGCGCCACGATGGCCTCAACGAAGCTGGCCGAGCAACCATCCATGATCGGAACTTCAGGGCCGTTGATCTCAACCAATGCGTTATGCACGCCACAGCCTGCCAAAGCGGCCATGATATGTTCGATTGTCAGCACTTCGACGCCGTCTTGATTGACGATGCGTGTGCATAGCGGCTTTTCCTCGACGGATGTGTAGATCGCTTGGACCAGCGCGTCGCGGTCCTCAATATCTGTGCGACGGAACCAGATGCCGAACCCAGCCGCAGCCGGGTGAACTGTCATCAGAACGGGGGCGCCGGAATGGAGACCGACACCCTTGAATGTGACTTTCGTTTTCAAAGTGGCTTGCACGCAAGACCCCTTTCCGAGCATCCGCTCTTATTATTATTGCCGCCCCAGGCGAGCAATCGTCGTAAGGGGAAAATAGGGATGCGGGGGGAAGGTCTCAATTCACTCTTTATGTCGCTTTGCAACATAAGTGTAATATTGGCGAATATCCGTGAATTAACTTTCTAAGCCCTTAATAAATAAAGAAAAAGGCCGGAGCAATCCGGCCTTTAACGTTGCGTAAATGATGCGGTCGCCTAGTTGGCTTGACGGCGCAGGAAGGCAGGGATCTCGATTTTCTCCTGCTCTGGATCAACTTCCGGGTCCGGATTATAGCCCGAAACTGGCGGCTGACGACGGGCTGCGGCTTGCGCCGGACCCTCGCTGCGTGGCTGCTCTTCGCCGTGTCCAGTCATGCGACCGATCAGTGAATTGATCCCGAAGCG
>CAZCEW010000005.1:53145-58181 GCA_964497775.1 uncultured Rhodobacterales bacterium | reverse complement strand
CCTCAGCCGTGAAATCCGGCCAGAGCGTGTCGATAAATTCGTATTCCGCATAGGCTGATTGCCAGAGCAGGAAGTTCGAAATCCGTGCCTCACCGCTGGTGCGGATCACGAGATCAGGGTCAGGCAGAACATATGTATCGAGGAAAGAGGCCAACACTTCGCTGTCGACTTGCTCTGGGCGCAGGCGCTTTTCGGCGATCTCGACAGCCAAGCGTTGGGTCGCGCGGGTCACCTCGTCCCGCGCGCCGTAATTCAGCGCGATGGTCAGATGGGTCTTGTCATTGTCTTTGGTCAGATCTTCCAAAAACAGCATCATCTTTTGCAATTTCTTGTCGAGCTTCTCGCGGTCACCAATAAAGCGCACCCGCGTGCCTAACCGGTGCAGGAAGTTCGCCTCGCGCTGGATATAGCGGCGAAACAGCGCCATCAGGCCTGCGACTTCGGATTGTGTGCGCTTCCAGTTCTCGGTCGAAAAGGCAAATATCGTCAGGTACTTAACGCCGAGCTTCGGGCAGGTTTCAACCGCCTGACGCACACGTTTGGCGCCCGCTTGGTGCCCGTAAAGCCGAGGCCGTCCGCGTTGTGTCGCCCAACGGCCATTGCCATCCATAATGATGGCGACATGTTTCGGGCCACCTGGGTTGATTTCTGTCACGCTCATAAAGCTGCCTCTCGTTTTGTCCGGCGGGTCACCGCCGTCTTGGGGTTGCAGTTAGACCTGCATTATTTCTTCTTGTTTATTTTCCAGCGCGTCATCGACGGCCTTGATCATCTTATCTGTCAGTTCCTGCACGGCGTCTTCCCAGAACTTTTGGTCGTCTTCCGAAATGCCGTCTGCCTTTGCCTTCTTGATCTGATCCATGCCGTCGCGGCGCACATTGCGAATCGCGACACGACCGCTTTCGGCATATTGTGCAGCAACTTTGGTCAAATCGCGGCGTCGTTCTTCATTCAGCTCCGGAATCGGCAACATTATGATCGTGCCGTTCAATTGAGGATTAATCCCCAGCCCGCTTTCACGGATCGCTTTTTCGACTTTTCCGACCAAGCCTTTGTCCCACACATTCACGGTAACCATACGAGGTTCTGGCACGTTGACCGTTCCAACTTGGTTAATTGGCGTGGGCGAGCCGTAGGCGTCGACCATCACAGGCTCCAGCATAGACGCAGAGGCGCGCCCCGTGCGCAGCGATCCGAACTCGGAGCGCAAATTGGCCATTGCCCCATCCATTCGGCGTTGCAGATCGTCAGTGTCGAGCATGAAATCGTCGGACATAAAGATTTGGTCCCAGAGACTTAGTTAAGGTGGTGCCAAGTGTTTAGCGCACCGAATTGCGCAAGGCCAGCCGCCGTTTGGCAAGGCGCTCGAAAGGGCTGTGTCTGTGCAACATGCCGCCTAAGGGGGCTGATCTAGCTGTCGCCGACCATCGTGTAGGTGCCTTCGCCTGCCAAAATGCCCTTAAACCCACCCGGCTCGTCGAGAGAAAACACCACAATCGGCAGGTTATTGTCGCGCGCCAAGGCAATCGCGCTGGCATCCATAACGCCCAAGCGCTTTTGCAGGACGTCATCATAGCTGACCTTGTCATAGCGCACCGCGTCTTTGTGTTTCGCGGGGTCCTTGTCATAGACGCCGTCCACTTTGGTGCCTTTGAAGATCGCTTCACACGCCATTTCAGAGGCGCGCAGGGTGGCTGCGGTGTCTGTGGTGAAATACGGGTTTCCCGTACCGGCGGCAAAGATGCACACGCGCTTTTTCTCTAGGTGGCGCACTGCGCGGCGGCGGATATAGGGCTCGGCCACCTCGTTCATCGTGATTGCCGAGATCACGCGGGTATGAATGCCCAAAGCCTCCATCGCGCCTTGCATCGCCAGCGCATTCATCACTGTGGCGAGCATACCCATATAATCCGCGGTGGTCCGTTCCATTCCTTGAGCGGAGCCTTGCAGCCCACGGAAAATGTTGCCGCCACCGATAACCATGCAAATCTCGACGCCCAACTCATGGACGGATTGGACTTCGCGCGCGATCCGCTCCACGGTGGGCGGATGCAGCCCGAACCCCTGATCTCCCATCAATGCCTCGCCTGAGATTTTCAAAAGGACGCGTTTATACGTGGTCTGAGGCGCGGGCGTGTCGTTCATCTGGGTCCCCTTAGGATCAGCGGTTGCAAACTGGGCGCAAACTGTCCGAAAACGGCAAGAGTTTCAACGGCTAAGCAGGATCGCTTCGGCAAACGCCGCCAATATACATGAAAGACGCGCTACAAGCTGTTAGAATTATTGACAAATATCGCAAAAGATCAAGCCGTTCTGATCGCGGGCCCTACGGCGTCGGGGAAATCCTCGCTGGCCTTAGAGATCGCGCGTGCGCAAGGCGGCGTAATCGTGAATGCCGATGCGTTGCAGGTTTTTGACTGCTGGCAGCTTTTGTCGGCGCGCCCCGATGCGGATGATTTGGCGCAAGCGCGGCATGAATTATACGGACACGTCTCTTATGCAGAACGCTATTCCACTGGGGCGTGGTTGCGCGATCTGGCACCGTTTTTGAACCACCCCGAGAGACCGATCATCGTGGGCGGCACAGGGTTGAATTTCTCTGCCCTGACGGAAGGGCTGGCGGACATTCCACCTATCCCGGGCGCAGTGCGCGCGGAGGCGGATGCGATGGAGCGCGAGGCGCTTCTGGCGCAGCTCGACGAGGAAACCTGCGCGCGCATCGATGTGATGAACCCTGCCCGCGTGCGCCGCGCTTGGGAGGTGTGGCGTGCCACGGGTAAATCCATCAGCACCTGGCAAGACGACACGCCTGCCCCGCTGCTCGCGCTCGATCAGTGCACCCCGATTGTGCTCGATGCGCCGAAGGATTGGCTGACCGAACGCATCACGCAGCGCTTCGATCAGATGCTCGCGCAAGGTGCCTTGGACGAGGTCAAAGCGATGCAAGAAAACTGGGACCCCGACCTGCCTTCCTCAAAGGCCATCGGCGCGCCGGAACTGATGGCGCATCTGCAATGCGAGATCACGCTGGAGGAGGCGCGAGAGTTGGCAATTATCGCCTCTCGCCAATATGCCAAGCGGCAGCGCACATGGTTCAATGCGCGCATGAAATCTTGGCGCCGGATCTCGGCAGAGACGCTTTGAGCTATTAAAAAATCTACATTTGACAGAGAGTTAGCTGCCCAAGTAAGATGCAGTCTTTACGAAATCGAACATTCGGGGGGATGTCTGTTAAATGGTGACTACAATGCTGCCCAAGGTCGAAACCCTCGCCGCTCATACCCGCAACGAGATGTGGCGCAGTGATACTGCGCGCGCACTAGATCATCCCGTTCTCTACTGGCTGACCCGCGGCCAAGGCCGCTTCATGATGCAATGCGAGATGCGGGGAATCGGCCCCAACACGGCCGTGTTCATTCCCGCCCATACGCTGTTCAGTTTCGAGATGTTTGCCCAGCCGCAAGGCATGGTGCTGTCGCTGCCTAATTCCGATATCGCCGGATATCCAGTGGAGCCTGCGGTGATCAAATCCGTGCCGACGCAAGAACAGCATGATCTGAACTTGCTGATCGACACCCTATCGCGCGAGATGGGAGAGCTGCGCACCGGCCAGCGTCGCGCGGTCCAAGCGCAAGTGATGATGGTCGCGGTCTGGCTTGACCGGATGCTGACAACACAGCCCAAACGCGGGTCAGGCAAATCCGACAAGCTGTTGCGTAGGTTCAGCCATGTGGTCTCCATCGGCAGTCGCGACGGGAAATCTTTAGGCGAGTTTGCCGCCGATCTGAACGTCACACCCACGCATCTGACGCGGCTGACGCGCGGCGCCATTGGCAAACCCGCATCAGCGCTGGTGCAGGAGCGCACAATCAATGAGGCCTGCGCGGCACTGATCCATACAAACCGCCCCGTGCAAGACATTGCCAAACAGCTGGGATTTCGCTCAGCCGCCTATTTCACCCGCGCATTTCAGGCCCAAACCGGACAATCCCCGAGCGCTTACCGAAAAACGCGCCAGATTTAGCTGCACTGCAGCGATTTTGGGTTTCCTTAAGGTCAAGCAAAGAATGTCGCTTTCAGAACACCTAAATGTCGGTAATTTTACGTTTTGTGACGGTTCCGACCGTTGACCTTCCCCGATTTATCGGCCCCAATGGCGCTCGGACGCGTTGGGGGAACACGCAAATTCAACCACCCGCAATCCTAGGTACTGCAGCCCGCAAGGGCGCGGATGCCTTGAATGAATGTCAACGTCGACAGGGAGAAAGACATGACAACCAAAACACTCACAGGCAAGCCGGTTCATTCGGCCGCCAAAATGTACGCAAAGGAATGCCTTGAGGGCAAACTGGACCGCCGCGAATTCATGTCGCGCGCGACCATGTTCGGTGTGACCGCCACTGCCGCTTACGGCATGATCGGCGCAACACCTGCCAAAGCGGACGGCCACGCCAAGCAAGGCGGCACGGTGCGGATGCAAATGGAAGTCCGCGCTTTGAAAGACCCACGCACATATGACTGGACGCAAATCGCGTTCTTCACTGCGGGTTGGCTGGAATATCTCGTAGAGTACAACTCCGACGGCTCGTTCCAGCCGATGCTTCTGGAAAGCTGGGAAGTGAATGACGACGCGACCGAGTACACATTGAACGTGCGCAAAGGCGTTAAGTGGAACAATGGTGACGACTTCACTGCCGAAGATGTTGCACGCAACATCACAGGCTGGTGTGACAAGGATGTCGAAGGCAACTCCATGGCGGGTCGTTTCGCAGTGCTGATTGATGGCGACACAAGCAAAGCAATCGATGGTGCCATCGAAGTTATGGACAGCCACACGGTCAAGCTGAAATTGCCTGCACCAGACATCACACTCATCGCTGGCATGTCGGATTATCCGGCCGCGATCACACATGCGAGCCATGATGGCACGCCAGAAGGCATGCTTGCCAACCCGGTTGGGACAGGCGCCTACAAGCCTGAGTCGCTGGAAGTGGGCGTTAAAGGCGTCGTGGTCAGAAATGATGGCTTCGAGTGGT
>CAZCEW010000005.1:0-53045 GCA_964497775.1 uncultured Rhodobacterales bacterium | reverse complement strand
TCGCTGGAAGTGGGCGTTAAAGGCGTCGTGGTCAGAAATGATGGCTTCGAGTGGTGGGGCTATGCTGCTGGCAAAGGCGGCTTTATCGACCGGTTCGAATTCATCGATTACGGCACAGACCCTGCGGCTTGGGCTGCGGCGGCGGAAGCTGACGAAGTTGACATGACCTATGAAACCGTTGGCGATTTCGTCGACGTGTTTGAAGGGATCGGCTTTGAGACATCGGCTGTGGCCTCGGCTGCAACGATCGTGATCCGTCCAAACCAGGTCGCGGAAGATGCAGATGGCAAGAAGCCGTTTGAAGATGTGCGCGTCCGTCGGGCCATTGCGATGGCTGTGGATGTGAATGTCTGTCTCGAGCTCGGCTATGCCGGTCGTGGTCAGCCCGCTGACAACACCCATGTCGGCCCAATGCACCCAGAATATGCAGATGTTCCGGGTATGGCGCATGATCCAGCAGGCGCAAAAGCGTTGTTGGATGAAGCCGGTATGGGTGACTACGAGTTCGAACTGATCTCGATTGATGATGACTGGCGCAAGAACACAACTGACGCGGTTGGCGCTCAGTTGCGTGACGCGGGCTTCAACATCAAGCGGACGATCATTCCGGGCACAACCTTCTGGAATGACTGGACAAAATATTCGTTCAGTTCGACCAACTGGAACCACCGCCCATTGGGCACGCAGATCCTTGGTCTGGCGTATCGCTCGGGTGAGGCATGGAACGAAGCCGGCTTCTCTAATGCCGAGTTCGACACCAAGCTGGCCGAAGCCAACTCGATCGCAGATGCAGATAAACGCCGTGAGGTGATGAAAGATCTGCAAACGATCATGCGCGACGAAGGCGTTACATTGCAGCCATACTGGCGCACAGTGTACCGCCACGTGAAGCCGGGCATCATCGGCGCGGATATGCACATCGCGTATCTGCCTCAGATCTACAAGATGGCATTTGCCGCCTAAACAAACTGAGAGCCGCGCGAGCAATTGCGCGGCTCTTTCGCTCTCTAGACGAATTCAATAGCGGCCGCCCTTCAGCCATGAAGGTAATGACGTCATAAGACGCGATGCAGGTTAGCTCCGACACACAATAGGGAATCCTATGGGACTTTTTATCCTACGTCGCGTGGGCATTATGCTGCTCACTGCGCTGTGCCTGACCTTCATCGTCTTCTTTATGACGACGCTCTATCCAAACCTCGAAAAGCTCGCGAAAACGCAAGGCAACTTCCGCATGTCGGATGAGGCCGTGGTCAGCTATCTGACCCGCGAAGGGTATCTGGAGCCGCGCTGGAAAGGCTACGGCCAATGGCTGGGCGTCATTCCCGGCCATACTTTCACCGACGAGGATGGCAAGGTCACGGGCCGGTGCATCAAATCCGGCCTCACGCCTGAAACAGCGCCAAGATATTGCGGCGTGTTGCAAGGCGATTGGGGTTATTCGACAGTGTTTCGCGACGAGGCTGGCTCGATCATCGGCAAGCGACTTGGCCTGACGGGTTGGCTGGCGCTCTGCGCTTTCGCAGTGATGATCCCAGTGGCGCTGATTATTGGCGTGCTCGCGGGCATGAAAGAAGGCTCGCGCACAGACAGGACATTATCAACCTTCGCGATTGGGTCTTCTGCCACGCCGGAATATGTCTCGGGCGTTATCTTGATTGCGGTGTTCACGTCCTCGGCCTTTGGGCTGAAATGGTTCAAAGGCTCGGCCACATCGGCGATGGATGATATCACCTGGGCCAACTTCACCCTGCCCGTGGCCACCATCGCGCTTTACGGCGTGGGCTATATCGCGCGGATGACACGCGCCTCGATGGCCGAAGTGATGACCGCGCAATATATCCGCACCGCCAGATTGAAAGGCGTGAGCTTCGGCAAGATCGTCATGAAACACGCGCTCAGAAATGCGCTGATCGCGCCCTTTACCGTGATCATGCTGCAATTCCCCTACCTTCTGACCGGCGTGGTGATCACCGAGACTTTGTTCAACTACAAAGGTTTTGGCTGGATGCTTGTGCAAGCCGCCTCCAACAACGATATCGACCTCCTGCTGGGAGGCTCGGTCGTCGCCGTTTTCGTGGTTCTGGTCACGCAGCTGATATCTGATATCGGCTACGTCTTCCTCAACCCCCGCATTAGAATTTCGTGAGGAGAGCATCATGGAACAGTTAACCTGGACCGGCGGTCTCGCCTTTCTCAATCCGATCTTCTTGGGTGTTCTGGCCGTTTTGGCCGTAGCCATCGTGTTGCAGATCATCACCAGTTTCATGCCCAGTGACCGCGTCAGCTTCAACGCAGATGGCACGGCCGTGGCCCAAGGCGGAGTGGCGGGGCTGGCCTCCATGGCGGTGCGCTACATCTTCATCCTCGCGGTGCTCATGGTGCTGATCTACATGGTCGGCGGCATTTTCCTGCAAGGAGAGGCCAAAGGCATCATTGGCGGCGTCTCGACCCAGTTGCTACCCGTCTGGATCGCGCTGATCGTCACCTTCGCCTTCTCGATCATGTTCAAGCGCAAGCTGGGGCTTTACGGCAAACTGTTTGACAGCCCTATCGGAATGATCGGCTTTGCGCTGGTGATGTTTTGGGTCTTCTCGGCGCTGTTTGCCGATGTGATCATGACCCATGATCCGTTGAAACAAATCTCTGGCCTGAAGAACAAACTGCCCGGCGTGCCGATGAGTTCTGCCGCGCCTGAAGGCGCCTACCCGCATTATCTGTTTGGTGGCGACAACCTTGCGCGTGACGTGTTCAGCCGCGTGATCCTTGGCTCGCGTGTCGTGCTGATCATCGCGCCACTGGCCACGCTGTTTGCCTTCATGGTTGGCATCACAGTGGGCTTGCCTGCGGGCTATTATGGCGGGCGGCTCGATACGATCCTGAGCTTTATCGCCAACCTCGTTTTGGCATTCCCGGTGATCTTGCTGTTCTTCCTTCTGGTGACGCCCGAGATCGTGCAAACGGGCTTGCCGACCTATATGGCGATGGTCCTATTCCTCTTCCCAATCGTCTTCCTACTCACGCTCTTCTCGACGCGCTACGTGATCCAGAAAACCAAACGCAATATCATCTTGGCGGCGATCATCATCATCGGCGGAGCGCTCTACCTGTCGCTGATTTCTCAACGCGAGACGGCAGTGAACTTCCTGCCGCAATCGCTTGATCTGTTCGATATCCGCTCAGGCATCTTGATCGTGTTTGTCTCGGTGGTGTTTGTGAATGCGCCCACTGTGTTTCGGATCGTACGCGGCTTGGTGCTCGACATCAAAACCCGCGACTATGTCGCCGCTGGTCAAACCCGTGGCGAGGGGCCGTGGTATATCATGCTGTGGGAAATCCTGCCCAACGCGCGTGGTCCGCTGATCGTCGATTTCTGTCTGCGCATTGGCTACACGACCATCCTTTTGGGGACCTTGGGATTCTTTGGTCTGGGTCTTGAATCGGAAAGCCCGGATTGGGGCACGACGATCAATGCCGGACGAAGGCTTCTGGGTATCTACCCGCATCCCGCGATTGCGCCTGCGCTGGCTCTGATGAGCCTTGTGTTGGGTCTGAACCTGCTGGCCGATGGCTTGCGCGAAGAAAGCTTGAAGGATTAAGCCGATGAGCAGCGAAAACACTCCCTATGACGGCCCGATCCTAGAGATCGAGGACCTGTCGATTTCCTTCTTCACCCGCTTGCGCGAGATCCCGGCGGTGATGGATTTCTCCTGCACCGTGCAACCCGGTGAAGCCATGGGGTTGGTTGGTGAATCCGGTTGCGGCAAATCCACCGTGGCGCTTGGCGTGATGCAGGATTTGGGCGTCAATGGCCGCATCGTCAACGGCTCGATCAAGTTCAAAGGGCGCAATCTCAACGAGATGAGCATGGAAGAGCTGCGCGACATTCGCGGCTCTGAAATTGCCATGATCTATCAAGAACCAATGGCCTCGCTGAACCCTGCGATGCGGATCGGCAAGCAGCTGATGGAAGTGCCGATGATCCATTTCGGCACCTCCGAGAAAGAGGCCTATGACCGCGCTTTGGAAGTTGTGACGGACGTAAAACTGCCTGACCCCAAGCGCATCCTGAACTCCTTCCCGCATCAGCTTTCTGGTGGCCAGCAACAGCGCATCGTTATTGCTATGGCGCTGATGTCCAAGCCGTCCTTGTTGATCCTTGACGAGCCGACGACAGCGCTCGACGTGACGGTTGAAGCTGCCGTGGTCGAGTTGGTCAAAGACCTCGGCAAGAAATACGGCACGAGCATGCTGTTTATCAGCCACAACCTTGGATTGGTGCTGGAAACCTGCGACCGGATTTGCGTGATGTATTCCGGCGAGGCGGTTGAGACCGGCTCCATCGAGGATGTGTTTGACGAAATGCAGCACCCCTATACGCAAGCGCTGTTCCGCTCCATCCCCCTGCCCGGCGCCGATAAAAACGCGCGCCCGCTAGTGGCTATTCCCGGCAACTTCCCCTTACCGCATGAGCGCCCGCAAGGCTGCAACTTTGGCCCGCGATGTGACTATTTCAAGCAAGGTCTTTGCGACAAAGGTGACATCAGAATGCAAAAGATCAAAGGCAATGACCGCCACGGATCTCGCTGCCTGAGGATCGACGATATCGATTGGAACGCGCCAATTGATGTGGGCGAGCAGAAAGAAAAGCCGGAACCCGGTCAGGTCGTGTTGAAAATGGAGAACCTCAAGAAATATTACGAGGTCGCGGCGTCAGCGCTGTTTGGCGGGTCGAATAAGAAGGTCGTCAAAGCCAATGAAACGCTCAGCTTTGAGGCCCGCGAAAGCGAGACCTTGGCCATCGTGGGCGAATCTGGCTGCGGAAAATCCACCTTCGCCAAAGTGCTTATGGGTCTGGAAACCGCAACCGATGGCACGATCTTGCTGGACAACAAATCCATTGAAGCCGTGCCAATTGAAGAACGCGACACCAAGACGATCTCCAGCGTTCAGATGGTGTTCCAAAACCCGTTCGACACCCTGAACCCCTCTATGACAGTCGGGCGTCAGATTATCCGCGCGCTTGAGATTTTCGGGATCGGAGAGTCCGAGGCCGCGCGCGAACAACGTATGTTGGAACTGCTCGATCTGGTGAAACTGCCGCGCGAATTTGCCACCCGCATGCCGCGCCAGCTCTCAGGTGGCCAGAAGCAACGCGTGGGCATCGCGCGCGCCTTTGCAGGTGACGCGCGGATTGTTGTGGCAGATGAGCCCGTCTCGGCTTTGGATGTGTCCGTGCAAGCGGCGGTGACCGATCTGCTGATGGAAATTCAGCGCGAGAACAAAACGACGCTTTTGTTTATCAGCCACGATCTGTCGATTGTGCGCTATCTCAGCGACCGCGTGATGGTCATGTATCTGGGCCATGTGGTCGAGATGGGCTCCACCGATCAGGTCTTCGCGCCGCCCTATCACCCTTATACCGAGGCGCTTTTATCTGCCGTGCCGATTGCCGATACCTCGATTGAAAAGCAGCATATCGTGCTTGACGGTGAAATCCCGTCCGCCATGAACCCGCCGCCCGGCTGCCCCTTCCAGACGCGCTGTCGTTGGAAAGATCAGGTGCCAAACGGGCTGTGCGATAAGGACGTGCCACCGGTGCGCATGTTGGCCGATGGCCATCAGGTCAAATGTCACCTCGCGGATGATATTCTCGCTCGGATGGAGCCAGTAATTAAGATCGCGGCTGAATAGCGCCCGAGGCGAATTTGTGAAGCGCTAGACGGCCTGCAAAGCGATAAGCGCCGGATCAAAGCCGTCCTGCCCGTCGATGTTCAGCACAACCTCGCCATCTTGCAAGATCGAGGTGCCGACGCCCGTCGTATAGGCCTGCGTCGTGATCACGGGCTCAATCGGATCACCCGTCACGGGATCGCTCTCGGGCGAGTATTTCAGCGTGATTGTATCCTCACCGGGGGTGTAGTCGCGGATTGTAGCGCTTTCGCCAGCCTCGATTGTCTCTTGAATGACGAAGCTGTCTTGGCCTGCATCGCCCGTGCCAGTATCCGTGCCTGACAGATGCAGCGTATCGTTGCCCGCCCCGCCAAATAGATCATCTTGGCCATCTTGGCTTAGATTTCCGCCGTCGATATGGCCATTAAGAACATCATCGCCCTCGCCGCCGTATATGACATCATCGCCACCGCTGCCTGTTAGAAAGTCATCGCCGTCGTCGCCATAGATCTGGTCATCATTGCCAGCGCCATTCAGAGTATCATTGCCCGCGCCACCGCGCAGAACGTCATTGCCGAAACCGCCATCAATCTGATCGTCGCCAAGCCCACCCGAGGCAATATCATTGCCCTCGCGCATCAAAAAATCATCATTGCCTGCCCCGCCATCGACAGTATCTGGGCCAGAAGAGCCTTCAAATGTGTCATCTCCGCCAAAAAGGAAATGAGTGATCCCGGGCACATCTGCGGTGACGGTATCGTCGCCTTCGGTGCCTAGGAATTCTTCTGCGCCACCACTGCTTGCGCTGGAGCCTTCGTCATCATCATCGTTCAAGTCGTTGAAAAGCGGCAGGAAAAACCCCATCAAAAAGAAGATCGCGTTGCCGAGCTCTATCCAGAATAAATTCATCTCACCCATCTCTTCCAAGCCGGAAACTGCACGATAGACGCGGCTTGTAAGGACAAGGCTAGTGGTGAAAGATTGCTAAAATTGGATTAAAATGCGCTCATTCTCTGCCGAGGCAGCAAAGCTCAGAACGCAAGGTCACAGATCATAGAGGCCTGAGAATTTCTCTTCGAGATAATCCAGAAGCGGCGCCTCTGACGGCGCGTGGCCGCAGGCATGCTCGATCGTGGCGCGCGGTTCTCGCAGGCCGCCGAAGCGCTGTAGGGTCTCGCCCAGCCACGTGGTCGCCGCACTCGTGTCACCGCGTGCCAGATCAGCGTCAAGCGATGGAACCGCCTTGCGCAGCGCCTCGTAAAGACAACCCGCGTAGACATTGCCCAAGCTGTAAGTCGGGAAGTAGCCAAACAGGCCGAAGGACCAATGCACATCCTGCAAAACGCCATTGGACGCCTTGTCGACCTCGACCCCGAAATCTTGCGCAAATCGCGCGTTCCACGCCTCTTCCAGATCGGCCACTTCCAGATCACCCGCGACAAGCTGGCGTTCGAGATCAAAGCGCAGCATGACGTGGAGGTTGTAGTGGATTTCATCGGCTTCGGTGCGGATATAGCCAGAGCCCACGCGATTGACGGTGGCATAAAATGCGTCCTCATTTGCGACGCCAAAGTCGCCAAATTGGTCGCGCATCTCACCGTAAAGCCAGCCAGTAAAAGCGCGCGAGCGGCCCAGTTGGTTTTCATAAATCCGCGACTGGCTTTCATGCACGCCCATCGACACACCAGAGCCCAGAGGGGTGAGCGCGAAGCGGGCATCGATTCCCTGCTCATAGCAGGCGTGGCCAACCTCGTGGATCGTGGAATAGAAGCAGTTGAACGGATCGCGCGGGCTGGTGCGCGTGGTGATGCGCACATCGGTGCCAGAACCTGACGAGAAAGGATGAACCGCCTTATCAATACGGCCACGGCTTAAATCATAGCCAAACACCTCTGCCAGCTTGCTCGACAGAGCCAATTGACCGGCCTCATCAAATTCGTGATCCAAAGCGACGGGCGCGGGCTTGGCGAGGATTCTCTCTCGCAAATCGCGTAGTTTGGGGCGCATCCGGTCGAACATCGTTGCCAGCTCAGCGGCGGTCATGGCTGGCTCGTAGTCATCGAGCAATGCGTCGTACAGATCGCCTCCATTTGCCAGACACGCGGCCTCTTCCCGCTTTAAAGCAACCATCGCCTCAAGTGCGGGCGCGAAGGCTTTGAAGTCATCATCTTGACGCGCCTGCGCCCAGATGCCCTGCCCTGCGGATGTCTGACGTGCAAGTTCAGTCGCAAGGCGTTGCGGGATCTTGGTGGCGCGGGTGTAGGAGCGTTTTAGGTGCCGCAAATTTGCTTTCGCGACGTCGTCGGAGGCTTTAGCTGATCCAAGCCACTCGCCCAGCTTCGGGTCGGTGCGGCGTTGGTGCAAAACCTCCTCCAAGGCTGCCATCTCTTCAGCGCGAAGACCTGCCGCGCCTTCGGGCATCATGGTCTCTTGATCCCAACCCGTGCGGCCCGCGACCGAGGCCAAGGCTTGGGTCGTGCGACTAAACACCATCAGATCGTCATAGGCGGCCATGGCTTAGCTCCGTACCGATTGCGCGCCGGGATACATCGTCAGGAAGCGCGCGCGCAGGATCAGGCAGACGAGCGCGACAGCGCCCAATTGATGGACCAGCGCGATATGCAAAGGTGCGGCATAGATCACGGTGGCAATGCCCAAGATCAGTTGACCAAACAGCATCACGGCGACCCAATCATAGGCCTGTTTCGTCGCGCGATTGCCAGAGCTGCGCGAGGCCCGCCAGACGTAGAGCCCGAAGCCGAACAGGATATAGCCCAAAAGGCGATGATTGAATTGCACGAGCGCCTCGGACTCGAAGAAATTCGACCACCAAGGGGAGTTCTCGAAGGCAAGGCTTGGAAAGATGTCGCCGCCCATCAAAGGCCAATCCGTATAGGTCCGGCCCGCATCAATGCCCGCGACCAAAGCGCCGACCAGCACTTGCAGATAGCTCAGGTGTAGAAGCGCGGAGATTTTCGTCTTAAGCCCCGCCTCGCCGTTGCGGCGCGCTTGTAAAAGATCAGCCTCGCTGCGACCCAATCGCATGACGTACCACGCGATCAGACCAAGGATCACGAAAGCGAGCCCCAGATGAATGGCCAAGCGGTAGGACGCCACGTCCAGCATCCGCCCTGTCAGCCCCGAGGACACCATCCACCAACCGATAGCCCCTTGCACAGCACCAAGCCCGCCCAAAAGCGCCAAGCGCCCTGTCCAGCCGGTAGGGATTTGCTTTTTGACCAAAAACCAGATGAAGCCCACGGCCCAAACCAAGCCGATGATACGGCCCAACTGGCGATGACCCCATTCCCACCAATAGATCGTCTTGAACTCGGACAGACTCATGCCCTTGTTTTGCAACTGATATTCGGGGATGGCGCGGTATTTCTCCATCTCGGCTTCCCAGGCGGCTTCCGACATGGGTGGGATGGCGCCAGTAACGGGCCGCCACTCGGTGATCGACAAGCCGCTATCTGTCAGCCGCGTCAGGCCACCCACGGCGATCATCAGCACGACCAAAGCAAAGAGCGCGATCAACCATGTGCGAATGGCGCCGCGCGCACCGCCGCGGGAGGCGCGCTCGATTGCGCCGGGCGTGGCTGCGGGTTTTTGGGCCGTTTCGACCTCTTCAAAGATGTTGCGATTGCCTGCCATATCGGCCCCCTTTTCTTGGCCTCAACCTAGAGCGCCCCCTGCGGCGCGGCAAGTCAATCGTCGCGCTCTTTCCAGCGAACGAATTGGCGCAAAATCCCATGGAAAATCTGCACATCGGCCTGGGTCATCGGCATACGCGACAACATATTGCGCAAGTTCAGCTTCATGCTGTCGCCTTTGTCCTCAGGGTAGAAAAAACCCGCCATATCCAAGCGTTGAACGAAATGCTCATAGAGCTTCTCGATTTCGATCGTCTCGGCGGGCTTGGTCTTGGCCAAGGCAAGTTCTTCTGGGATCACATCCTCCGTTTGCCTGCGCCATTCATAAGCGGTCAGCAGAACGCATTGCGCGAGGTTGAGCGAGGCGAAAGCGGGGTTAACAGGCACCGAGATAATCGCATTGGCCTGCGCGATATCGGTATTTTCCAGCCCTGCGCGTTCTTTGCCAAACAGCACGCCGACCTTATGACCTTCGGAAATCATCGCGCGGGCATGGGCCATAGCGCGCTCGGGGCTCATGACGGGCTTTGTCAGATCGCGGGCGCGCGCGGTGGTGGCGAAGACATAGCTCAGATCGCCGATCCCTTGGGCGGTGGTGTCGTAGATGCTGACCTTATCCAGAACACGCGAGGCACCTGACGCCGTGGCCGTCGCCGCCGGGTTGGGCCAGCCATCGCGCGGGCTTACGAGCCGCATATGCTCCAGCCCGAAATTCCACATCGCGCGGGCCGCAAAGCCGATATTTTCGCCCATTTGCGGATCGACAAGCACCATCACCGGCTGCGGGCCGGTCCAGTCTGAGGGGGCGGAATGATCTGTGCCTGACATGGGCGTCTCAAGCTCCTGTGTTGCATCGCGGTGTATGCGCGAGGCGCCTTTGCCGCAATACCCTTGTGACAGGCTTTGCGCGCGGCTATGACGACTGCCAAGTCAAAAGGTGCCCTATGAGCCAAGCAGAACCCGCAGATCAAGACGCGCCCGAAGTGGCACAGCTTTACCTGATCACTCCGCCACAAATCGAGCTGTCCTCCTTCCCTGACCTTTTGTCGAGCGTCTTGGACAGCGTCGAGATCGCCTGCGTCCGGCTCGCGCTCGCCAGCAAAGACGAAGACACCCTATCGCGCGCCGCTGATCTTGTGCGAGAGATCGTGCATGCCCGCGACATTCCCTTGATCATCGACAGCCATCTGAAACTGGTCGAGCCTTTGGGGTTGGACGGCGTGCATTTAAGCGACGGCGCGCGATCCATCCGCTATGCGCGCAAGGAACTTGGCGGCGATGTCGTGATCGGCAGTTTCTGCGGCCCGTCGCGCCATGAGGGAATGAGCGCGGGCGAAAGTGGCGCGGATTACGTAGCGCTCGGGCCCATTGGGGCCAGTAGTCTAGGAACAGAACAACAAGCCGAGACAGAAACGTTCGAGTGGTGGTCGCAAATGATCGAGCTGCCGATTGTCGCCGAAGGGGTTGTCACATTGGAAGCCGTTGAGCGGCTCGCGCCCTTTGTGGATTTCTTCGCCATCGGTGATGAGATCTGGTCGAGCGATGATCCTGTGGCAGCCCTTAAGGCATTGACCGCGCCTCTACGCTAGGGGCATGGCCCGCGCGCACAGCAATCTCGCTGGCGCGCGCGAGATCCTTACGGCTGGCGAAATCAGACGCTTTGAGCGGCGCGTGATAGGTCAAAATCACCGCCCCATGCGATTTGGCTGCAAGCATCGCGATCAAGTGCGGGCCGAAATCCATATCCCCCCACCAGCCATAAAACGCATTCGCCTGACCGTCTGGTGCCGCATAGCTGACACTGACTGGTTGGATATGCAGACGCGCGTGTAGCTGGGGCGCGAAGAACGCCGCGAAAAGCGTTGATTTAAATGGTAAAACCTGCGCGCCGTCGCTACTTGTGCCTTCAGGAAAGAACACCAAGCGATGACCCGCCAAAAGCCGCGCCTCGAAGAGCTCTTTCTGCGCACGGGCTTCACGCGGATCGCGGCGCACAAAGACGGTGCCAGTCGCACGGGCCAGCCAACCAATGCCGGGCCAGCCTGCTACTTCGGACTTAGAGACGAAATAGACGTCGCTTTTCGCATTGAGCACAAAGATATCGAGCCAGGACGAATGATTGGCCACCATCGCGCCGGGCTGTTCCATCGGCGCGCCTTCAACGCGCAACTTCAGCCCCATCAGCGCCAAGGCACCGCGACACACAAATCGCGTGATTTTCGGGGTCCAAGGGCGGTGCAACCCGTGGATAGGCCGCTCTATCAGGCGCAACAGCAGCAATGTGACCAGCCCACCAAAGACCAGCGCAACCATCGGCACACCGCGCAAGATCACCCGCAGCCAACCGACCGAGTCTATCTTCGACGGTTCAGGCTCCGGCGCGCCCGCCCAAGTCGTCATGAGGAGCGCGCCTTGGTATAAATCTCGCGGTGTTTTTGCGACATTTTGCCGGTATCCATCACAAGACACACATCGACTGTGTTGAACGCATGGTCGATAAATGCGCCGTCGCCCACCATGCCGCCCAACCGAAGATAGGCTTTGATCAAAGACGGTGTGGCGCGCATCGCGCGAGGTCGGTCGATCTGATCTGCGTCGATCAAGCTCATGCTCTGGTAGTCTTTCGCCTTCGGTCTAAGCTCCGCCGGGGCCAGATGGGTGTCGTAAAGATATGAGAGCGGCTCTGCCAAAGCCTCAACATCCGTGCCATGAAAGCTCGCCACACCAAAGAGCACTTCGATCTGATGGTCCGTCACATAGCCCGCCAGCCCCTGCCACAGCTGATACATCGCAAGCCCACCGCGGTAATCAGCATGAACGCAGGAACGCCCAAGTTCCAGCAGTTTGCGACCCGAGTTCAAAAGCGGCGTGAGATCATATTCATCTTCTGAATAAAACCGCCCGACACGGTCTCGCATATCGCTTCGCAAAAGCCTGTAAACGCCCACGACCTGCGCGTCGGATCGCGCGTGATCGAACAAGAGAAGATGATCGAAGAACGGATCGAACGCATCACGCTCCAACCCCGCCTTATGATCAACCGCCGCGCCATCGCCGCCCAGCTCGCGCACGAAAACATCGTAGCGCAGGCGTTGCGCCGCGCGCAGCTCATCCTCGCCGCTGGCCAGTCTCGTCTCGAAGATAGGGTCGTGCCGAAGGGCCATGTCGCAATGGTTCCAAATCTCAGCTGCGCGTCTGAGCCGTTCTTAACGCTGCGTCGGTTATCCAGCAATGGCTTGCAGGACACGCAGACCTGTGGTTTCGTGACGGTATATTGAGACCCAGCAAATTAATTGCCTCAAAACAAAGACAATTTTTAACTTCCGTCACGATTGAACACCAACTGCAATTCAATCACCTCGCCATTTAAAGTGACCTTGCCATTATGCTCGAAATTTACCGTTATTTTACCATTTATGTTCGATTGAACTTGCCCAAGGCCCCAATCGGGCTGGCCCGGATGGCGCACCAGCATTCCGGGTTCAAGCAAGGAGTTCAATTCAGCAGCCATGACACAGCCTCTCGGACTAGATCGTATGAGTGACGATATCAAAGACACCTCAGCACTGCTGGGGTCTCGCATCTGTCACGACCTTATCAGCCCTTTGGGCGCAATCAGCAATGGGTTGGAGCTTCTTGCGATGTCTGGCATCGCGTCCTCGCCCGAGATGACGTTGATCGAGGATGCAATTGAAAGCGCCAATGCGCGCGTGCGGTTTTTCCGCGTAGCCTTCGGGGCTGCGACTGGCAGTCAGATTTTGGCACGCTCCGAAATTCTAAAGCTGATCGAGGGGTGCTACGGCGCGGGCCGGATCAGCGTGCGGTGGGATCCGCCTTGGGACCCGAGCCGCACCGAAGTCAAGATCGGCCTGCTTGCGATCCTATGTCTCGAGTCGACGCTATCGCATGGCGGCAGCATCATCGTTGAGGCCAGCCGCGGCGTCTGGACGTTCCAATCCTATGGCGAGAAAATCCGGTTCGAGCCTGAGCTATGGGCCGCCCTTCAAGGGCGCGGCGCAGGCGAGGTCTCGTCAGCGCAAGTGCAGTTCTTGTTGCTGCGCGATGCATTGCATTTGGCAGGCAAAACACCGCAGGTCGGCCATTCAGACAGTGCGGTGTCGTTGAAAATCTAAAGCTCTACGAGGCCCGCGCGGTAGCGGCGCATATTGTCCCGGTAGCCTTGCGCCGACACCAAAAGGCTTGCGCGCATCTCCTCGGACAGCTCTTTGACGGGCTTGGCCGGTGCGCCAAGCACCATCATCCCGTCGGGGATAACCTTGCCTTCCGTGATCAAAGCCCCTGCCCCGATCAGGCAGCCACGACCGATCTTGGCGCCATTAAGGATCGTGGCGCCCATGCCGACCAGAGAGCCGTCGCCGATCTCGCACCCATGCAACATCGCCTTATGGCCAATCGTGCAATTCGCCCCAATGGTCAACGGGAAACCCATATCGGTATGCAGCATACAATGGTCTTGGATATTGCTGCCATGGCCCAGCACAATCGGCTCATTATCCCCGCGCAATGTCGCGCCGAACCAAACGGAAGCCTCGGCCTCAAGGATGATTTTGCCGATCAGGCTGGCATTCGGAGCCACCCAATAATCGCCGTTCTCCGGGAAACGCGGCTCAACACCGTCGAGAGCATAAAGCGTCATGTCTGGCGCGCCTCAAACTCGTCATTGAGGTTGCGCACCAGATCCAAAAGTTCCGGCTGGCGGGAGCGTTTCAACCGTTCTGCCGTCAAGATCGCGCGCAAAGCGTGTTCAGTGTCGTCAATATCGCGGTTGATCAGGCAGTAATCATATTCCGCCCAATGGCTGATCTCGTCGCGGCTTTTCAGCATGCGTTTGGCGATCACCTCGTCGCTGTCTTGCGCGCGTGAGCGCAGGCGCTTTTCAAGCTCCTTGATCGAAGGTGGCAGGATGAAGATCGACACCACATCTTCTGCCAGCGCCGAATTGCGCACTTGCTGACCACCTTGCCAATCAATGTCGAAAATCACGTCGCGGCCTGCACCGATGGCCTCTTCCACAGGGCCTTTAGGCGAGCCATAGAGATTGCTGAACACTTCCGCATGCTCCAACATCTCGCCGTCTTTGACCATCGCTTCAAATTCGGCCCTAGAGCGGAAGAAATACTCCCGCCCGTCTTTCTCGCCCGATCTGGGCGCGCGTGTCGTGGCCGAGACCGAGAATTGCAATTGCTCATCCCATGCCATCAAGCGGCCCGCCAAGGTCGATTTGCCCGCACCTGAGGGGGAGCTTAGGATGATGAGGATACCGCGCCGGGTCATAGTCATTCCACGTTTTGAACTTGTTCACGCATCTGATCGATCAACAGCTTCATGTCGAGCCCCACTTGCGTCAACGCGACCGAGCCAGACTTGGAACACAGCGTATTTGCTTCGCGGTTAAACTCCTGCATCAAGAAGTCGAGCTTACGCCCCACAGGACCGTCACCATCAATCAAACCCCGCGCCGCATCGACATGCGCGGATAGGCGGTCGAGCTCTTCCGTGATGTCGGCTTTCACCGCCAGCATCGCCAATTCTTGCGCCACGCGGTCCGCATCTGCGCCGTCACTATTGTCTAGAACGCGCGCGAGGTTGGTTTTCAGAGTTGCCGCAACCTCGTCTCGCCGTTCCGCAGCCAATTCCTGTGCTTGCCCCACGAGGCTTTCCACTTCGTCAATCTGCGCGCCAAGACCAGCCTGCAAGGCAGCGCCCTCAGATTTGCGCATCTCGGCGAAGGCCGCAATGGCACGCTCAAGGCTCTCCATCACGGCCGCCTCAGGCACATCGCGCGCGCCATCCTCGTCATTAACCATGATGCCGCGCAAAGCCAGATAATCCGTGGCAGTCGAGGTCTCCAGCTTGATGCCCTTTTCGCGCGCTTCCTTGCGGATCTGAATAGCCGCGTTCAGATAGGCGTCGACCGCGTCCATATCGAGCCGAACAGCCCCTTGCCCCGCGCCAGCCTCAAAGCGCAGATTGAGAGAGATGCTGCCGCGGGCAAATGCCTTGGCCAGTCGCGCGCGGATTTTCGGCTCCAACGCCGACATGCGCTCAGGCAAGCGCAGCCGGATATCAAGACCTTTGGAATTGACGCCGCGCATCTCCATCACAAAACTCACAGGCCCCGACGTGGCGGTCTCAGAGGCGAAAGCGGTCATCGAAGAAATCATGCGGGTTAACCCTTTAACACTTTATCAACCCAAAATCGGGCCGAGATGTGCAATGTTAAGTGAACAGTAACCATTCGCGGCTACGGTTAACAAACCTTAAACGCCGCGACAACCAGAGGACCCACGAGGCGGGCGTGGCGTAAGGGGTAGACAGTGAACGCAATTCAGGAAATGGGAGGCAATGTCGTGCCTCTATGGACATATCAAAACAAGACGCAAAGCTCTCCGCTTAAGGAGATGAAGGACTATTGGCACAGTCTTCGCGCTGGTCGCATGGTGCCGTTGCGCTCAGAAGTTGATCCGCGAGAGATCGCCGGATCGCTTGAATGCGGCTTTATCGTCGAGCGTACGCAGCCCGGCTCCGTGCGGTTCCGGCTCGCGGGATCACATCTGTCCGATCTGATGGGCATGGAAATACGCGGCATGCCGATCCGGTCTTTCATCAAAACGACCGAACGCGCGTCATTTGATCAACAAATCGAGCGTGTATTCCAAGGCCCTGAGGCACATGAATACCGGCTGATCTCGGACACTGAATTCGGCGCGCCATTGACCGCAACGCTGATCATGCTTCCTTTGAAAAGCGAAACCGGCGAAATCGACCGCGCTGTCGGCTGTTTGCTGACGCAAGGCTTTGTCGGCCAAGGGCCGCGCAGGTTCCGCGTGCAAGACGTATCCATCACCGATCTGCGCCTTGATACGACGCAGCAACATATCCAGATGCCAAATGCCGGAACGTCTCTGGGCTTGGCCGAGACCGCCACCCAATTTCAGCCCGCGCCTTTAAACGATCTGAGCGGGCCGCAAAAGCATCCCCATCTTCGTTTGGTGACAAGCGACGAATGAGTTGGACGGAGATCGTCCCTCCCCGTCAGACTTCAAGAAAGGCCGGCTCGCTAAAGCGTGGCCGGCCTTTTCAATTAAACCGCCGCGCGTTTGGCGTTCAGGCGCGCTGACAACTCATCGGCTACAAGAAATGCCAGTTCCAGAGACTGCGACGCGTTAAGTCGTGGATCGCAGGCCGTGTGATAACGATCCGAGAGATCTTCATCCGTCACGGCGCGCACGCCGCCGGTGCATTCGGTGACATCTTGGCCAGTCATCTCGAAATGCACGCCACCCGGAACAGTGCCTTCGGAATTATGCACCGCAAAGAAGTCCTGCACTTCGCGCAACACGCTGTCAAAGGGCCGCGTTTTGTAGCCGGAAGACGACTTGATCGTATTGCCGTGCATCGGATCACAGGTCCAAACCACATTGGCGCCTTCTTCCTTCACGGCCTTGATCAGGCGTGGAAGATGCTCGCCCACATTGCCCGCGCCGAAACGTGCGATCAGCGTCAAACGCCCCGCCTCGTTTTCAGGGTTCAGAGCCGACATAAGCGCCTTAAGATGCCCCGACGTCATTGTCGGACCGCATTTCAAGCCAATTGGGTTTTGCACGCCTTTGCAGAATTCAACATGCGCGCCGTCGGGCTGGCGCGTGCGATCACCGATCCAGATCATATGGCCAGAGCCTGCCAGCCATTTGCCGGAGGTGGAGTCCAGACGGCACAGCGCTTCTTCATATTCCAACAAGAGCGCCTCGTGGCTGGTGTAGAAATCCACACTCGCCAGCTCGGCATTGGTCTCGGAGGTTAGTCCGGCGGAGGCCATGAAATCGAGCGTATCTTGGATGCGGTTGCCCATCTCGCGGTATTGCTGGGCCGCCTCAGATTCGGTGAAGCCCAGCGTCCAGGCATGAACCTGATGCACATCGGCAAAGCCACCTTTGGAGAACGCGCGCACAAGGTTCAAGGTCGCCGCCGCCTGCGTATAGGCTTGCAGCATCTTCTTGGGGTCTGGAATGCGAGATTCAGGTGTAAAATCAAGCTCATTGATGATGTCACCACGGTAACTTGGCAGCTCCACGCCATCTTTCACTTCCGTGGGTGCAGAACGCGGCTTGGCAAACTGACCGGCCATCCGACCGATCTTAACCACCGGCACTTTGGCGCCATAGGTCAGCACCATCGCCATTTGCAGCATCACTTTGAACGTGTCGCGAATGTTGTCTGCGGAAAATTCCGAGAAGCTTTCTGCGCAATCGCCGCCTTGCAGCAAGAATGCATCGCCGCGCGCAACATCGCCCAAACGCGCCTTCAATGTGCGCGCTTCGCCTGCAAAAACCAGCGGCGGATATTTCGACAATTGCGCTTCAGCCTCGGCTAAAGCTGCCGCATCCGTATAGTCAGGCATCTGAATGCGAGGCTTTTTGCGCCAATCTGACTTGGTCCAGGTCTGTGTCATGGTCTCGATGCTCCGAAAATACCGTCGGTTTGTTGACTGAATAGGGTGTATAACGCGGCTCGATGGGGGTTGCCAATGTCCAAATCTAAGATAAGGGTATCAAACGCAAGGAAAAGAGCTCCTTGCGACATGCGCGCAGGTGACGGGAGACTTTTGCGTGGATAACACCACCTCGCCTCAGAGTGCCGCACAAGGCACGCCGAAACGCTTCGTTTTTGTCTTAATGGACAAATTCACTATGCTGTCGTTCTCTTGTGCGATTGAAGCTTTGCGCATCACAAACCGAATTGGTGGCCAAACGCTCTATGATTGGGTGCTGGCGGGTGATGATGGCGATACGGCCTATTGTTCGGCCGGAACCGGGTTCAAGCTGGATATGGGGCTTGAGGAGTTGAACCGCGACGACACGATCATGCTGTGCGGCGGCATCGACATCCAAGCCTCGACGAATAAGCGGATCTTGAACTGGATCCGGCGCGAGGCGCGCCGCGGCGTGACCATTGGCGGGCTGTGCACAGCCAGCTACACTTTGGCCAAGGCCGGACTTCTGGACGGCAAGCGCGCGACTATTCATTGGGAAAACCAAGACAGCTTCGCCGAAGAATTCGAAGATGTGGAGCTGACAAAGTCAGTTTTCGTGATCGACGGCAACCGGATCACGACGGCGGGCGGCACATCCTCGATTGATTTGATGCTAAAGATTATCGCGACAGATCACGGCGAAGATGTCGCCAATCAGGTGGCCGATCAGCTAATTTATTCGGCCATCCGCACCGATCAGGACCAGCAGCGCCTGTCGATCCCGACGCGCATCGGCGTGCGCCACCCCAAGCTCAGCCGTGTGATCCAGATGATGGAAGCCAATATCGAAGAGCCTATTAGCCCCTCGATCCTTGCGCGCGATGTCGCCATGTCGACGCGCCAGCTTGAGCGGCTTTTTCGCCGCTATCTCGACCGCAGCCCCAAGCGCTATTACATGGAAATCAGGCTTCAAAAAGCCCGCAACCTGTTGATGCAAACCGATATGAGCGTCATCAATGTCGCGCTGGCTTGCGGCTTCGCCTCGCCGTCGCATTTCTCAAAATGCTACCGCGCGCATTACGACACCACGCCGTATCGCGAACGCGGCAGCCAAGCGGCGAAACTCAGCCAAGCCTAGCCACCGCTATATCTAGTTGAGAGGCGCGATCAACCGGGCAGATATTGATATCTGTTGCGTCTGCGCTTATCCACTTCGGCAGCATGTCGCCAATTCTATCTTAGCTATTGAAATCAAACCCATTTTTCGATTCTATCCACAGGGTATCGTATCCCGTAGCCTTGTCTTAATTTTGCCACAATCATATCGGAACTTGCGTGAGGTATTATGGTATGAAGGTTCTCATGATGGGATCAGGATTTCTTCCAAAGGATGATGTGCTTTCGCAAGATTGCGAGTCAGACGCCACGAGCCCGGCTTTCAGATCGCGCCGCGTCGATTTCGACTTTGAAGCGCCAGATGAAGGCTCTGACAGCTATGCTGAGACGCAAGCCAAAAAGTCGGATGTTTCCGTGAACATGCTCAGCAAAGCGCTCGATGGCATCGACAACGCGACGCTGCGCCCGTGGACCGAGCAGGCCTAGACCGCGCGCAACGCCAGAACCGCGTTCAACCCGCCAAATGCAAAGGCGTTTGACAAGGCGACCTCGATCTTCGCCTCGCGCGCCTCATTTGGAACCACGTCGAGCGCACATTCCGGGTCCGGTTCTTCATAGTTGATCGTCGGCGCAATGACCCCGTCTTTAAGCGCCATGATACAAGCCAGCATCTCTATCGCGCCGGTCCCGCCAATCACATGACCATGCATCGATTTTGTTGACGACATCATCAGCTTATCGGCATGCGCGCCAAACACATCGGCCACTGCCGCGCATTCCGTTTTGTCATTGGCCGCCGTGCCAGTGCCATGCGCATTGATATAGCCCACTTCCGCGCGGTCGAGCTTCGCGTCGCGCATAGCCCCTGCAATCGCGCGCGCCGCCCCTTGTTTGGACGGCATGACAATGTCGGCGGCGTCTGACGTCATGGCGAACCCGATCACTTCGGCCAAAATCTCTGCCCCGCGAGCTTTGGCGTGCTCATATTCCTCGAACACAAAGATCGCGGCCCCCTCGCCTTGCACCATGCCATTGCGATTGGCCGAAAACGGGCGGCACGCGTCTTTCGACATCACGCGCAGCCCTTCCCATGCTTTGACGCCACCAAAGCACAGCATCGATTCCGAGCCGCCTGTGATCATCACTTGCGACATGCCCGAGCGGACAAACTGAAACGCTTGGCCCATCGCATGATTGGACGACGCGCAAGCCGTGGCGACCGTGAAGGACGGGCCTTTGAGGTTGTAGTCCATCGACACATGGCTGGCGGCGGCATTGTTCATCAGCTTGGGCACCACAAAGGGATGCACCCGGTTCTTGCCGTCTTCATAGACCGCGCGGTAGTTTTCATCTTGCGTGTTCAGCCCGCCGCCAGAGTTACCCAGCACGACGCCTGATTGTGCGGCCAGCTCGCCTGAGAAGCTCAAGCCCGACTGACCGATTGCCTCGCGCGCGGCGAGAAGCGTGAATTGCGTGAAACGATCATAAAGTGCGATTTGCTGGCGGTTGAACTCGGCATGTGGGTCATAGCCCCGCACCTGCCCACCGATTTGGATGGCCAGCCGGTCGAGATCTTGGATTTCCAATTCGCCAATCCCGCAGCGCCCCTCGCGGAACGCCTCAAATGTCTCGGGCGCAGAGCGGCCCAGAGCGTTGATCGTCCCCTGACCCGTGATGACCACGCGGCGCACGGGCTAGCTTTTCTGATCGGCGATAAGGGCTTCAACCGCCTTGGCAATCGCACCGACGCTAGAGATATCGAACGCGCTATCTGTGGGATCATTGGCGTTGAACGGTACGTTGATGTCAAAGGCCTCCTCAATTGCGAAAATGCTTTCAACGAGGCCGAGGCTGTCGATGCCCAAGTCTTCCAAAGACGCCTCAGGTTGGACGTCACCCGGCTCTAGCACCGCTTGCTCTGCAATGATCGCAATGACTTGCGTCTCAATGTTTTGTGACATGGGCCTCACCCGCCTTTGCGCCTTACCGCCCATGATTTAAGCAGTCCGGCGCGCCATTGCTACTGCCTATTTGCCGTCACGTGCGGCCTTCATAAAGCGCGGCAGGCGGCGCAGCGACTTCTGGATCTCCATATGGGTCTCCATTTTGACGGCAGGGTAGCCCAGCAGGACCCGCCCCGCAGGTGCGTTGGTGAAAATCTTCGTCGCCCCGCCCGCGATCACATCATCTCCGATGAAGATATTGTCGTTCACACCGCATTGGCCCGCCAGCACAACGCGGTTGCCGATTTTGGAGGACCCGGCAATGCCAACCTGACCACAGAGCAAGCAATCCTCGCCGATCTGGACGTTATGGCCAACATGGACAAGGTTATCGAGCTTGGTGCCAGACCCGATTGAGGTGCTCCGGATCGTACCACGATCAATCGCAGCATTGGCACCAATTTCAACATCATTTCCAATAGTTACCGCGCCAAGTGAATGTATGCGCGTCCAGCTCTGGCCCTCTGCCTGCCCACGATCGCCCAAGGTTTCGCGGACCTTCTCGACGCCTGAGGTCTCGGGCGTCACGAAGCTGAACCCATCTGCGCCGATCACCGCGCCGGGTTGCAGGATGACATTGTCACCGATCTCAACCCGCGCACCGACGCGCACACCTTGCAAGATCAGCGCGTCATCACCGATTGCGGCATGCTCCGCGATGCTAACATGCGACGCAATGCGTGCACGCGCGCCAATTTTGACCCCGCGCCCGATGACAACGAAAGGCCCAATCGCGGCCCCCTCGCCGATCTGGGCGGTCTCATCAATAACAGCGCTTGGGTGAATACCTTCGGCAATCTCTGGCCCCGGATCCATCAATGTGGTGAGGCCCGACATCGCATAGCGCGGGCGCGGCACAAAAATCGCAGCCCTAAGGCCCAAAGCAGCCCAATCGGCACCCGCCCAAAGCAAGGCCGCCCGCGCTTTGCCTTGCGCCAGACCTGCGGCGTATTTCTCATCCATCGCGAGGGCCAGATCGTCGGGGCCAGCCGCTTGCGGCTCGGACGCGGCCTTAATGACAAGCCCGCCCTCGCCTTCGAACTGCGCGCCGAGCGCTGTGGCGATCTGCTCAATCGTGAAACTCATCTGGCCGGGTCCTCAACGCAAAAGGGGCGCGAAGGTGATGCCTTCACGCCCCCTCGCAAATCTTGTCCGAGATTTAAGCCTTAACGGCGCGCAGCGAAACCCCAGCTTTGCTCAGGGCCGAAAAGACACGCGCATCGCGGTTATAGACGTCGCGGCGATAGTTTGGCCGACCCTTGGGATCAACCCAAGCGGTGTAATAGACGATATGCACTGGCACGGGCGCCTTCAGGTCAACCTGACGCTCGCGCTTGGTGGCAAGATTGGACTGGAAGAAGCCTTCCGGATCACGTTCTTGGCCCTTGAGCAACGCATAGGCGAAATCGAACGGCTTATGAACGCGCACACAACCATGGCTATAGGCCCGCGTCTCGCGTCCAAAGAGCGATTTGGCAGGCGTGTCATGCAGGTAGATGTTGTATTTGTTCGGGAACATGAACTTCACCAAACCAAGCGCATTGCCGCGCGAGGGGGGTTGCTTCATCGAATAAGGGAACGTCCGCTCATCATAGGCGGTGAAGTCAATCGCGCTGCGCGGAATGGCCCGGCCACTCCTGCCGATGATCTGCAACTGGCTTTGCGCATTTGGATTGCGCTGCATCAGCGGCAGATATTCCTTGGTCACAATCGAGCGCGGCACATACCAGCTGGGATTGATCACCATGAACTCCATCACGTCGGAAAATTCCGGCGTGCGGCGGTCTTCGGTGTTCTTGCCCACAACCACGCGAGAGCGGAAGGTCGACTTACCATTTTGAATGATATCAACATGATAGTCGGGGATGTTCACCCAAACGTATTTCTTCTCAAGCGGGCGGTTGTTCCAACGCAGCCGTTCCAGTGCGACGAGTACTTGTTGCAGGCGATCTTTGACCGAGCGGTTGACCTCCGCGATGGTCGAAGCCCCCGCCACGCCATCAGGCGACAGGCCATGGCCGATCTGGAACTGCTGAACTGCCTTTTGTAATTTCGCGTCAAAGCTCTGACTTGCGGATTTGCGCATGTAGCCCATGCGGATCAAACGGTTGCGCAATTGCACGACCGCGCCGCCAGATTGACCGGGCTTGAGCGATTTGGCCTGAACCTTGTCGCCCCAGCCGCCTTTGCCCAAGAGTTTCTCAAGCTTCAGCTTTTCCTTTTGCAGCCTCACATATTCCGGCTTGCGCGGCGCGAGTTTCTTCAAAAAGCCATCCGGGCTCGATTTGGAGAACGCATCCAGTGTCGCAACAGGATCATAACGCGCGACTTTCATCACCAATCCGCTGTCAATGGAGCGCGGGTTGACGACGCCAGAGCGCAAATCATCGGCATACGCCAGCAAACGGCGTGCAGCCTCGACCTCGACCCGGCCCATATCGCGCGGGTTCTTGGCAGATTTCATCAACGATTTCAGCCCATCCGCATCATAGCGCGCCACGGGCAGACCATGATCGCCGGCACGCGAGAGCGCTTTGACGACCGCATTGCGGCGTCGACCATCGCTTCGGCTGACAAACATCGGCTTATAGGCGCGTGATTTGTAGAACGCGGCCAATGACTTATCTTTGCTTGCGGCCTCCGCAATCGATTGCTTGAGCGCCGTTACGGCCGCGTCGGCGCGACCAGGTGCCAAGATTGGCACAGCAGTACTGAGTGCACCTGCGGCCATTAGGCCCAGAGTCGTTCGACGATTAAACTTGTTGGTCATGGCAGCCTCGAAACTAAGTGAAACACATTTGAGCTATATTTTTTTGATCCGTGAGCGAGAGTCCACTCACAATTCCGCGTTTTCTTGGGTTTATTGATACCTAACGCCTTTAAAGTTACCTTTTTGCATCACCCGACCCCCTCGTGGCCGATGCGCAATTTTTCGCCGATTTGGGCAATTTTAACCCCTGCGACGCAGAGTGTCCTTGGTGCTAGAATCGGATTGTGGCATAAGCTCGGCATATCTGGGGATAAAAATAAGGCCGTGGCAGCGGCTGGGCAACGGACAGGCAATAAAAAATGGGCGAGAAGAACTCCGCACTACTCACAAGGCGTGCCGTACTTGGCGCGTTTGCCGCGACGACTTTGACGGCAGCTCCAGTTTATTCCAAAGCATTTGGATTCCTCAAAGGCGCAGGCGATGTGCGTCGCTTGAAGATGTTCTCAGGCCGCACAGGCGAGAAGATAGACATGATCTATTGGATCGAAGGCGAATATATCAAACCCGCCCTCAAAGAGATCAATTTCGTGATGCGCGATTGGCGTCAGAACAGCGCGATTAATATGGACACGCGCACGATCGACATCATGGCCGCAGCGCTCAACCTGATGGATACGTCCGAGCCCTACACTTTGCTGTCAGGCTACCGCTCTCCAAAAACCAACGCGATGCTGCGTTCCAAGTCGCGCGGAGTTGCTAAGAATTCGCTGCATATGAAAGGTCAGGCCGCTGATCTTCGCCTGTCCTCGCGCAGCGTACGCCAAATTGCACGAGCCGCAGCCTCATGCTCTGCGGGCGGTGTCGGCAGCTATTCCGGCTCCAATTTCGTGCATATGGATTGCGGACCCGTTCGCACATGGGGCCGCTAAACCCAAATCCCTGCTAGATTGTTTTGAAGAAAGCCCTGCGGTTTGCGGGGCTTTTTTATGCGGGTGCGTTCGGCGCCTCGTCGCGCAGTCGGCTGATCACGCTTTGCGCGGTCACCGTGCCAATCACTTCGCCCTCTTCTTCTACCGAGATATTCGTGCCCGGCATTTGCAGATGCGCGATGATTTCTTTGACCGGGGTCTCGGCGGGGACTTTCATATCTGACAGCTCATCGGCCATGCCCATCACGTCACGCGCTGTCAGCACGCCGAGCGGGTTCATATTGGCCACGAAATCCGCCACATAATCTGACGCCGGTGCCGAGAAAATCTCGCGCGGGGTGCCGCATTGCACGATCCGTCCCCCTTCCATGATCGCGATACGTCCGCCCAGCTTGAACGCTTCATCCAGATCGTGGCTGACAAAGATGATCGTGCGTTTCAGGTCACGTTGCAGATCCAGCAACTCATCTTGCAGGCGCGCCCGGATCAGCGGATCAAGCGCCGAGAACGGCTCATCCATCAGCAAGATCGGCGCCTCGGTTGCGAAGGCCCGTGCGAGGCCTACGCGCTGCTGCATGCCGCCCGAAAGCTCCCCCACCTTGCGGTCCGCCCAATCGCTTAGGCCCACGAGCTTTAACTGGTGTTCAACCCGCTCGCGTCGCTTCTTGGCGCTGAGGCCTGCAAGTTCCAACCCAAGCCCTGTGTTCTCGCGCACTGTGCGCCATGGCAGCAGGCCAAATTGCTGAAACACCATGGCCACGCGAGTTTGGCGGATACGGCGCAGCGTCTTGGCGTCGGCATTGGTCACATCGACCATCTCGCCGCCATCATTGACATCGACCTTGCCGCGCAGCACCGGGTTCAATCCGTTGACCGCACGTAGCAGCGTCGATTTGCCGGAGCCCGACAGGCCCATCAGCACAACAATCTCGCCTTCCTCAACGGTAAGCGAGCAGTTATGGACGCCCAAAACCTGACCGGTCTCGCTTTGGATCTGCGCGCGGTCCTTGCCGTCATCGGCCATAGGCAGCGCGTCGCTGGGCTTATCGCCGAACACAATCGAGACGTTGGAGAATTTTACGGCGCGGGTCATTTGCTCGTGACCCGCAACATCCGGTCAAGCACGATGGCGACGATTACGATGACAAAACCGCTTTCAAACCCGAGCCCTGTATTGACCTGATTGAGCGCGCGCACCACCGGCACGCCCAGCCCGTCTGCGCCGACAAGGGCTGCCACGACGACCATCGACAGCGACAACATGATTGTCTGGTTCAGCCCCGTCATGATCTGCGGCAAAGCATAAGGCAGCTCGATTTTCCAAAGCGTCTGCGACGGCTTGGCACCGAAGGCTTGAGAGGCCTCAAGAAGCTCTTTCGGGGTGGAGCTGATACCAAGTTGCGTCAGCCTGATCGGCGCAGGCAGCACGAAAATCACCGTAGCGATCAAGCCCGGCACCATGCCAATTCCGAAAAACACAATCGCGGGGATAAGATACACGAAGGTTGGCAATGTCTGCATCAGATCCAGAACAGGCCGCATGAAGCGGTAGAGTTTTGGACGGTGTGCGGCGGCAATTCCAATCGGCACACCCAGTCCCATACACACGAAACAAGCCGACAGTACCAAGGTCAGGCTCTCGGTCGTTTCTTCCCAGTAATCTTGATTGATGATGAAGAGCAGCCCGACCACGACCAGAAGCGGCGTCTTCCAGCCGCGTTGAATGATCCATGTCAAAACGGCGAAGACGCCTACGATGATCAGCGGATGCGGGGTTTGCAGGCCCCATAGGATCGCCTCGATCAGCTTTTCCATCGCCAAGGCGAGCCCGTCAAAGAACCACGCGCCATTGCTTTGAAGCCAGTCAAACGCGGCCTCTGCGGTTTTGCCGACCGGGATCTTATTCTCTGTGAGCCATTCCATCCGGGGAGGTCCCTGACGCCAAAGGCTTAGGCATCAGGGAGACCTGTCTTACTGGATCGCAGCTTTGACAGCCGCCATCGCGTCGCCACCATCTTGCGTGGTGACGCCGTCAAGCCAACCGCCCACGATCTCCATATTGCCGAGCATCCAAGCCGTTGCGGCCTCGTTCGGGTCTTGGCCGTCATCAAGGATTGCGGCCATGATTTCGTTTTCCATCGCCAGCGTGAATTCAAGGTTCATCAGCAGCTTGCCAACATTGGGGCATTTACCAACGAAACCTGCGCTGGTGTTGGTGTGCACCGTCGCGCCGCCCAGATTGGGCCCGAAGAAATCATCGCCGCCTGTCAGATAGCTCATATCGAAATTGGCGTTCATCGGGTGCGGCTCCCAGCCCAAGAACACCACCGGCTCACCACGGCGATCTGCGCGTGCAACTTGCGCCAGCATCCCCTGCTCGGAGCTTTCAACGACCTCAAAGCCGCTCAGACCAAAGGCGTCGCCATCAATCATCGACTGGATCAGACGGTTGCCGTCATTGCCCGGCTCGATGCCGTAGATCTTGCCGTCCAGCGCGTCGCTTTTAGCAGCGATATCACCAAAATCGGCGATCCCCATATCGGCCGCTGCCTTGTTGACAGCCAGCGTGTATTTCGCGCCTTCAAGATTGGTGCGCACGGTGTCAACGGTTCCGGCTTCGCGGTAAGGCGCAATGTCCGCTTCCATCGTAGGCATCCAATTGCCCAAGAACACATCAATATCGCCCTCAGCCATAGATTTGTAGGTGATTGGAACCGACAGGACCTTCACATCCGTTTCATAGCCAAGCGCATCCAAGACCACCGTCGTAGCTGCGGTTGTGGCGGTGATATCGGTCCAGCCCACATCGGAGAACGTGACAGAGGTGCAATTTGCGCTGGCCATTGAGGCCAGGCCAGAAAGTGCGACGGCAAGCGAGAGAGATTTGAGATGCATAACGGAGTTCCCCTGTTGAGTTCAAATTTGACGCCATTAGAGCGGGCAAAGCGGGCGACATGCAATGGCTAATTCCCGCCCCCGTGATGGGGGCGAAGAATTGCTGTGCGATCTAGGAGTGCTGCGTGTAAATCACGCAAGGCCCGCCGTCTCTCTAGCTCTTGAAGCGCTTGGCGTAGAAATCGACCATCTGGCTGACCATCTCGTCGCCCTGCCCGCTATCGCGCGCCTCGTTCAGTGCGGCCAGCGTGCCTTTGGACATGATGCTGTCAACACCCGCATCCTCGGCCATACGGGCATAGTAGCCGATATCTTTGGCGGCGTTCTTGATTGCAAATTCCAGCATCGTGGGGTCGTTATCGACGCCGTAGGCTTTGACGAAATCCATCATGCCCGAATGCAGCGGGCCTGCGGACATGACGTCATAGACCTTTTTGCGGTCAACACCTGCAACATCGGCCATCGCAAAAGCTTCGGCCATCGCATTGGCGACCGTCATGCCGAAGAAGTTGTTCAACAGTTTGATTGTGTGGCCGGAGCCAACATCGCCCAAGTGAAAGACATTTTCGCCCAGATCTTTGAGCACGGGCTCGACCGTATCAAAGGCGGTCTTGTCGCCTGAAGCCATAATGTTGAGCAGGCCATCTTTGGCATGCGCAGGCGTGCGCCCCAGTGGTGCATCGAGAAACGCACCACCTGCGGCACTGACTTCACTTGCCAATGCCCGGCTGCTGGCGGGAAGCGAGGTGCCAAAATCAACCACGGTCGCGCCTTTGCGCAAACCTGCGATCACGCCATCAGCGCCGCGCATGCGGCTTTCAACGTGATCGGACGTGCCCATGCACAGCATCACGATATCGCTGGCCTCAGCGACGGCTTTGGCGTTCGGGGCCTCCACAGCGCCGCGCGCGATTGCCGCGTCAAGATAGGTGCGGTCGCGATTGCCAAGAACCGTCAAGGCGTATCCTTGATCTTGCAAACGACCCACCATCGCGCCGCCCATCAGGCCGAGGCCAATGAATCCAATTGTTGGTTTACTCATTTCGGGAAAATCCTTTCAGGCCTCTATCTGTGTCGAAACCTAAATCGAAGGCCTCGCGCTTTTCATCCAAGCGTTTATATCCCGCTCAGCTGAGTTTCAATCGCTTCCGCAATCGCCAAGGTTCGCGTCGCATCCGCCACGTCTATCAAAGGAGGCGCACCGTCGATGACATCTATGAAGTGTTCGAGCTGCGCGTCTAGCGGTGCTTTAGGGCTTTGCGCCTTGATCAAATTCACCTTTTGCGCAGCGTGGCCCCATTCGCGCCCATGCCAAAGCGTCATCGACGGAAAGCTGATCGCCCCATTGGTGCCGGTGATCCACATCATATCCTGACCGGTGGTGCCGATATTGGGGTTCTCGCCTGTGCCCGCCTCAAAGCCCCAAGGGCTGGGCGCGGTATCAGCAAAGCTGATCGTGCCGGTAGCACCACTCTCAAACGCCAAAACAATCGCGCCGCTTTCGATCCGGTCTGTCCCGCGCAAGGACGCGCCGCGCAAGGCGGCCACTTGTGCAATCTCGCCCAAGCAAAAGCGCAAAACATCAATGTCATGGACGAGGTTTATCATCACCGGACTGCCGCCCGCGGCGCGCCAATTGCCTTCGAAATAGTCGTCGGGCTTGCGCATCGCCCAGATCAGCGACGCATTGACGACCGTGCCAATCGCACCATCGGCAATCAGCGCTTTGAGTTGTTGGATGCTCGCGTGATAGCGGCGGTGATGGCCGACGAGCGAGCCGAGATTTGTTCCCTCAAGCCGCGCCGCCAAGGCTTTCGCGTCGTCATGCGTGCCTGCCACTGGCTTTTCAATCAGCATATGCCAACCGCGATCTGCGGCCTCGATGCCATGAGCTTTATGCAGATGCGTGGGCGTCGCGATGATCACTCCATCGACGGTTGCGTCGACCTCGGCCATTGCGCCATATCGCGGCCCGTCCAGTTTGAGAGACGGATCAGGATCAACAAGTCCGGCATACTCGCAAGCCTCATGCGCACGCACGGCCTCAACATGACGAATGCCGATCAAGCCACCGCCGACAACGAGGATGCGTTTCACATCACCGCTCCGATTTGCCAGGGCACGAACTCATAATCGCCCAAGCCCTGCGCTTCGGATTTGGTGGCTTGGCCTGAGGCCACGGCGAGAAACATCTCGTAGATCTCGCGGCCTTTCTGCTCCACGCTGACACCGGCCGACAGGATCTCGCCCGCGTCGATATCCATGTCGTCTGACATACGCTGCGCCATTTCCGTATTTGTCGCGATCTTCACCGTCGGCGCAGGCTTAGAGCCAAAGGCCGAGCCGCGCCCGGTTGTGAAACACACAAGGTTGCACCCGCCTGCGATTTGACCCGTGACCGAGGCCGGATCATAGCCGGGGCTGTCCATGAATGTGAACCCTGCCGCCGTGACCTGTTCGGCGTATTTGTAAACCCCCGTCAAAGGCGACGTGCCCCCTTTGGCCGCCGCACCTAGAGATTTCTCAAGGATCGTCGTCAGCCCGCCCTTTTTGTTGCCCGGCGACGGGTTGTTATCCATCGAGCCTTTGTTGCGGGCGGTGTAATCCTCCCACCATTTGATCAAGCCAATCAGCTTGTCGCCCGTGGCGCGGTCAACAGCGCGCCGCGTTAGAAGATGCTCGGCGCCGTAAATTTCGGGCGTCTCGGCCAGCACGCCCGTGGCGCCTTGCGCGGTCAACAGATCACAGGCATGGCCCAAGGCCGGATTGGCCGTGACACCCGACCACGCATCCGAGCCGCCGCATTGCAAAGCCACCATCAACGCTGACGCAGGGCATTCGGTGCGTGTCGCTTGATTGGCAATGGGCAGCATGGCTTTGATTTTGGCGATGCCAAGGTCAACCGTGCGGCGCAGGCCCGCGACGTTTTGGATATTCATCGTCTGGAAGGTCGGGCTTTGCTTCAGCCCATAGGCCTCGAGCAACCAATCGATCTGGTTCATCTCGCAGCCCAGACCCACCATCAAGACGCCCGCATGGTTGGGATGTTTCGCATAGCCCCACATCACGCGCTGCAAGGCCTCAAACCCATCGCCATCGCCCGCCATACCGCAACCCGTGCCATGCACAAAGGCGCAAACGCCGTCGACATTGGGGAAGCTCGCGAGCCGTTCCGGCGTGAAGTGATCCGCAATCATCCGCGCCGCTGTCGCCGAGCAATTCACGGAAGTGACGATGGCAATGTAATTGCGCGTCCCCACCCCGCCATTTTCGCGCCGGTAGCCCATAAACGTGTCGGGCGTTTTGGCAGGTGTCACGGGGCGCAGATCGGTCGAGAACTCATACTCCGCATCAATATTGCGAAACGCGACATTATGCGTATGCACATGATCGCCCGGCGCGATGTCTTGTGAGGCATAACCGATCAGCTGCGCATATTTGCGCACCGGTTCCCCGACCTTCATTGTGACCGTCGCAATCTTATGGCCCGAGGGGATCAGCGCCGAGGTCGCCACGTCCTCAATCGCCGTTCCAACCTCTAGCGCGCGCGTGGCCGTAACCACAGTGTCGGCTCGGTCGAGACGTATAAAATCCATGATCAATGCCTTAGAGCTGGGGGGCGCCGACGCGGTACAGCACGCCTGTTTTCAGAATGAAGACGGCCGGGCTAAAGGGGGGCGGTAGGAAGCTAAGCTGCATGGTCCTACACAACACCACGCCGAAACAATTCGCAACATGCTTAGCCTCGAACCCACCGATAAAGCGATTTCTTCAATCCCTAGGTGCTGCTTGGTCGTCAGGAAGACTGCAAATGGCTGCAAGAGACGAGTTCTAAATCGCAACTAAGCCCTGTCTATCGAGCATCTGAGGCGAGGCTTTGACCGTAGAAGTCCATATCCATTCCAAACGCCATTCCTTGACGCAGTGCTGATCACTTTCGACGGCATTCCCTCGTCGGTTTATTCTGCAGCGCCGCACCTTGAAGCAAACATTCGTGAGCCTTAAATCAGTTCAGCCACGTTCGGTAGTCGCTGACCAAGAGCCGTGTCGGTGCGACATCCTCTTCGACAGTCGCAAATCGTCCGATGGGCTCGCGGAATATGTTGTCGGTTTCGTCATCGTTGACCGTTGAGACCTCACCGATCAAGACGTCCCCGCCGTCGCCCCAAAATGCGTGCCAGTCCCCCGGCATCAGGGTCACGCTTTCGCCGGGTGCGAGGCGCAATTTTTCGCCAGGCGCGAAGTCGCGTTTGATCCCGTCGCAATAGACAACCCCGCCTTTGGTTTCATCAAACGCTCCGTTTTCGTCCGAGCCGTAAAGTTCAACCACAAGTGTGGCACCGCCGCGGTTGATGATGTCTTCTGCCTTGATGACATGGGTGTGCATCGGGCTCAGCTGGTCTTGTTTTGAGATCAGCAGTTTTTCGGCGTAACACATACCACCGCCGCGCTGCAGGTCCTCCAGACGGCCGTTGCGCAAGGTGAAGAGAAACAGACCCATCTTGTCGAAGTTGCCCGCACCGTAGTCAGTAATGTCCCACCCGCAACGCGCGTCGATGATGTTTCCGGCCTCAGCTTTTCGGGCTTTAAATTCTTCCGGCGTCCAATGCGCGAAGGGTGGCAAGACAAATCCGTGCATACGCATCAGTTGCTCGGACTGTGCCAGAATTTCGTTGATACGTGAGCGTTTCATTTGATCTGGCCCTAACTTTCTTCGGCATGGCTCACCAAATTTAGACCGGCGAACGACTCGATTGCGAGCATACCTAAATTAGTTCGTTGCACTCCGAAACCGCTTTCGGTTAGCCTTTCCTCACTCTGGGAGGATTCGATGGCGGGAAAGCCGATCAGCTTGAAAGTGCTTGCGGCACATCTTGACTTGACCGTCAGCACGGTGAGCCGTGCTCTCAATGATTATTCCGACATTAGTGTTGCGACCCGTGATCGTGTCAAGCGCGCGGCCGTAGAATTGGGCTATCGCCCCAATCAAACCGCGCGTCGACTGTCGATCGGCAGTCCAGAGACCGTTGGCTATCTGATGCCACGCTATAGCAACTCGATTGCGGAACCTTTCGTGGCCCAACTGTTGCAGGGCCTGGGCGATGCGCTGCGTCTTCGGCAATGGGACCTTTTGGTATCGCATGCGGAATCGCCCAAAGATGAATTGAAACAGATCGAGAGATTGTACCAGTCAGGCCGCGTTGGTGGGATGGTGATTTCGCGTCCGGTCAAGAACGATCCGCGCATTCGGTTGATGCAAAATTTGAAATGCCCGTTCGTTGTTCATGGGCGTACGGCCAAAAGCTGCGACTACGCGTGGTACGATATCGATGGCAAAGACGCATTCATCACATCGGTCAATCACCTTTTGGGCATGGGCCACAGCCGCGTCGCCTTTATCGGCGCTCCGTTGCAATTTGAGTTCGCACAAGACCGGCTCAACGGCTACAAGATCGCTATAGAGGCACATGGGTTAGAGCTCGACGACGACCTCATTCAAATCGCCGATTTCAGCGATGAGGGGGGCGAAGTTTCAACCCTTCAACTTCTTGATCTAGAGCGCCCTCCTACCGCGATTGTCTGCGTCACTGATACCGTGGCGTTCGGCTGTCTCGCTGCGTTGAGATCGCGCGGATATGAGGTTGGGACAGAGATTTCTGTGATCGGCTATGACGGGATCAATTTCGGCGTCCATTCCAATCCGCCACTTTCGACAATGGCGCAGCCACAGGCCCATGCAGGGCGACGCCTTGGGGACATGATCATGGCCGTCATTGATGGAGAAGATCCGACCAAGCACCAAGAACTGCAGCGCGCGCATCTTTTGCGCCGCGATACAGACGGACCGTTGCAACCTGCGGCGGTCCCAAGAAACGTTTCTAACCTGGAGGACACCAAATGAAACGAACGACACACCTCATGGCCGGTCTACTGGCCTCGACGGTTCTGGCTGGGGCCGCGGCCGCAGACAATATCCGCTTCTGGACGATGGAAGTTCAGCCCGAACGGATCGCCGTCCAAGAAGAAATGATCGCCGGTTTTGAAGCCGCGAGCGGGCATACGGTCGAGATCATTCCGGTTGAAGAATCCGACATCCAAACACGCGCAACGGCTGCTTTTGCTGCTGGCGATCTGCCAGATGTTATCAATCTGACCGTTAGCCACATCCTACCCTATTCCGAGGCGGGTCTGCTGGACGCAGGTGCGGCCAGTGAAGTGATGGACAATCTTGGCGTCGATACCTTTGCCAAAGGCCCTGTTGGCATGGCGATGTCTGATGGCGAAATTGTTGCTGTTCCAACGGATGGCTGGACCCAACTTGTCGTCTATCGCAACGACTTGTTCGAGGCGGCAGGCCTTGACGCTCCATCGAATTTCGAAGCGATGAACGCGGCGATGAAAGCGCTACACAACCCGCCCGAGATGTATGGCTTTGTTGCTGCAACGAAGATCGACGAAGGCTACATGATGCAGTTGATTGAGCACCTTTCGCTCGCAACTGGGTATTCTCCGGTCAACGCAGACGGCTCTATCAATGAAGATACGACGCATCTTGTTGAACTGCTAGAGCTCTATCAGGGCTTGGTTGCCAACTCGCCTGAAGGTGATCTCTACTGGTCGCAATCGCGTGAGCTCTATCTCGACGGGAAAGCCGCAATGGTGATCTGGTCGCCTTCGATCCTTGATGAGCTGGGCGGTTTGCGCGACAGCGCTCCGGTCACACTGGGCGATGACCCTACATCGAAAGCTCTGGCTGAGATGACCGGTTTCTCGACCGTGATCTCTGGCCCTGGCAATGCGGATGGTGCGGCTTATGCCGATGTTCGCTATCTCGGCATCACTGCAGATGCGAACACTTCGGTGGCACAGGAATTCGTGGAATACGTCATGTCTGAAGGCTACGGCAAATGGTTGTCGCAAGCGCCTGAAGGCAAGTTCCCGGTGCGCCGTGGCTCCGAAGTTGGTGACACATCGTTCGAGGCGACTTGGGCTGGCTTGGATGTTGGCGTAGACCGCAAAGCACCACTGGGCGACATCTACCCGCAATCTGTAATCGATGATATTGTCGCCGGATTGTCCGTGGGTGATCGTTGGGGCGTGGCGGATGGCCAGCTGGCAACAGCGTCCAAAATCGTCAATTCCCAGATCATGAGCCGCGTCATTCGTGAAATGACGGATGGTGATCTGTCGGTGCAAGAAGCTGCAGACAAGATCGTGGCCGAGCACAAAGCGCTCGACTTGTAAGAACAAGACTGGCGGCGCGTGATTGCGCGTCGCCTTTCCCCGACCAAGCGAGCTGAGAACCCAGCGATTATGCCATGACGCCCGACAACGCACCCCGACCACCCAAGGGCCTCGGCCCGTTGGCAAAGCGCGAAATGCGGTTCGCCTATATGCTGCTGTTGCCGACTTTCTTGATCGTCTTGTCGGTCGTGCTTTTTCCGCTATTTGCCAATGTTTGGATTAGCTTCAAACCAGTGACGCTTGGCGATCTGCGCGCGCCATCTATCCTTGTGAACGAACGTCTGATGGGCGATGTCGAGGCAGTGGGTGACGAGGCCGATATCCGCTATCGCATTCGAAATTCGTCGCGCAAAAGCGACATCGCCGACGTGTCTATGAGTGACACTCTACCCGCAACGCTCGAGATCATTTCCATTGATGATCGCTGCAGTCTTGATGGCCAGACGCTGCTTTGTGATCTGGGCAACTATGAGGCCGGCAAGCGCGAAGATGTCATTGTCCAAGTTGCTGCAACTCAGGCTTTCATTGACGATCCGATCAATGTCAAAGATACCGATGCGGTCTTTGAGTTCGTGCCTGAGAACATCCTAACCAATAACGATTTCACGCTGGAGAACTTCCGCAAAGTGTTCAACGCCTCCGATTTTTGGCAAGTGCTTTGGGCGTCACTTTATTACACAATCGCAGGCACCGTTGGTGCGCTGGTTATGGGGCTTTTTGCAGCTCAGCTGATGAACATTACCTTCCGCGGGCGCAGCTTCCTGCGCGGGCTCTATCTGTCGCCCTACGTGGCGCCGGTCATTGCCGTGGCCTTGGCCTGGGTGTTACTGTTGGATCCGGGTCCGGGCGGGACGCTGAATGCGCTGTTGCTGCAGTTGGGCGTCATCGACGGGCCGATTAGTTTCCTTGGGCAGCGCGTGGCAGAGATCAACTTCCTCGGCCTCACATTCAACTTCCCCGTCGCATTAACTGTCGTGATCATCTTCGAGATCTGGCGTTACTTCCCGCTCGCCATGTTGTTCATCCTCGCGCGGATGCAATCCGTGTCGACAGATATCTACGAAGCGGCAGAGATTGACGGCGCGACCCCGATCCAGCAGTTTCGTTTTATCTCGCTGCCGCAATTGATGGGCATCATGGCGGTGTTGTTCCTGCTGCGCTTCATTTGGACGTTCAACAAATTCGATGATATTTTCCTGCTGACCGGTGGTGCCGCGGGTACGCGAACACTGACAGTGAACGTCTATGAGCAAGCCTTCGCGGTTTCCAACCTTGGCGCGGGTGCTGCGGTTGCTGTTGTCGTGTTCATGATCTTGCTGGTCTTCTCGGTCATCTTCTTCAAGTTCTCACCGGAGGATGACGCATGAGCCGGTTTGGAAATGTCTTCTATCTCAGCCTCCTGTTCGGAGCGCTCTGGGGCGCGATAGCGACCTTGCTGATCACATTGCTGGCCTTGTTCATCTCAGGCGAGCCGTTCCAGCCGCAAATCACCGCTGGAGCCATTGCAGGGTTGGTCGCGGCGGGCGTGCTAACGGCCTTCAAATCTGCGAACCGCACGATCGGTCTGCGCGCGCTTGCGGGGCTGGCCTTTGTGCTGGTCTTAACTGTGGCCTCAGGTGCGACGCCATTAGGTCTTGCCATGTCAAGCTATCCGGTTGGGCAATTAATCTTCGTTGTGATCACCGCATGGCTCGTGATCCAAGCCATCCATCTCAACGCCATCGGGTTCGGCCCCGCGCGAGAGCGGCGCTATAATGTCGAGGTCATCTGCCTGCGCTTCATCAAAGGCTTCGGGATAGTCGCGTTCACCATTGCGGTGGCGCTGCCCTTCTTTGTCATGGTGATGATGAGCTTGAAGAACCAACAACTGCTTCTTTCAAACCCGCTCGATTTTTCGATCGATTTTGGACAGGGCTTTCAAGCTCTCTTTCGCAGCTATATCGAGCTTTTCAGCCAGTACCACTTTGGCAGCTATCTGATGAATTCGGCGCTGGTCTCGGTTGTGACCGTGTTGATCACGCTCTTTTTCGCGGTCCCCGGCGCCTATGCCGTCGCGCGGCTGAAATTTCCCGGCCAGAACTTTCTGTCTCGCTCGATTCTACTGATCTACATGGTACCGATGATCGTTCTGGTCATCCCGCTCTATGCGATCTTCAGCCAGCTTGGCATGCGCAATACGTTGTGGGGACTGATGCTCGTATATCCGGCAACGACTATCCCTGTGGCGCTTTATATGCTGCAAGGCTATTTCAGGGGCATTCCGGCAGAACTGGAAGAAGCGGGCCTGATGGACGGGCTGACGCGTCTCAATGTGATCCGTAAAATCACCATGCCGCTTGCTTTGCCCGCGATGGCGTCGGTGGCGCTATATGTTTTCATGATCGCGTGGAACGAGTTTCTGTTCGCGTTCATGTTCCTCGACAATGTTGATCTCTACACGCTGTCGCGCGGGATCGCAGAGCTCAACTCATCTGAAGTGCCGCGCCAGCATCTTATGGCGGGCGCAGTTATCGCAACGGTGCCGGTGCTGGCGCTGTTTTTGTGGTTTGAGCGCTACCTCGTTGCAGGTCTGACTGCCGGATCAGTGAAAGGATAGATCATGTCGTTGAAACAACTCGCAATCGATACGCTCGCCAAGAATGACCGTGGCCGGTTCACGATCCCTACGGCCGGGCTTTATCCCTATCAATGGAACTGGGACAGCGCGTTTTGTGCGCTTGGCATTGCGACCTATGATATGGATCGTGCTTGGGCCGAGATCACTTCGCTGATCGAAGGCCAGTGGCCTGATGGTATGATCCCCAGCATCATTTTTCGCGAAGACAATCCCGACTATTTCCCCGGCCCCGCCCGCTGGGGCAAGACGCCGGGTCTGATCCCATCCACTGGGGTGTCGCAACCTCCGGTGCTGGCAACAATCGTGCGCCGGATGACCGAAGATGCGCTTGGACCTGCACGCCGCGCCGAGGTGTTTGATGCAATCTTTGCGTGGCACAAATGGTTTCACGAGGCCCGCACCGCAGACGGCATCGTGGCAACTGTCCACCCTTGGGAAACGGGGCGCGACAATTGCCCTGAATGGAATATCGGGTTGGACCTGATGGAGGTGGCACCAGACTTGCCGCCTTATACTCGTAAAGACAACGTCCATGTCGATCAGAGTTTCCGCCCGACCCAAGAGCAATATGACAAGTACCTCACGATCGTTCATTTCGGCGACAGCATAGGTTGGGATCAACGCCGACTAACTGATGAAGGGCCGTTCTTGATGGCGGATCCAAACCTTCATTTCATCTTGCTACGCGCCGACAAAGACCTGCTTGCCATGGCCCAAACGCTTGGCAAGCCCACTGAGATCTGTGACCAGATCCGCGCTTGGATTGCCAAGGGTGAAGCAGCGACGGATTATATCTGGAACGACGATCTTGGCGCTTTCACCGCCCGCGATATTCGTACAGGTGCGTTCTCTGGCGGCTTCAGCAATTGTAGCGCGCTTTGCTTTTACGCAGACACGGGTACGCCAGAACAGCGCTCACATACGCTGGATCATCTCAAGCGGATTGCGCAAAAAGTTGACCACATGTTGCCCAGTTGGGACCCTGACGCGCCCGCCTTCGAGCCCCAGCGGTACTGGTGCGGCCCTGTCTGGCCGCAGATGAATTATATGACAGCCCTTGGGTTGGACGAACAAGGTGAACCAGCGCTGGCCCAATCGGTGCGTGACGGGCTCAACATGGCCATTGAGAAATCCGGTTTCTGGGAATGCTTTAACCCGCTCACGGGGGAAGGCTGCGTTGGCGCGAACTTCTCTTGGACGGCGGCGGTTTGGCTGACCTGGCAAAATGAAACATCGCTGCGTGGCGCGGCTTAGACCCGACAAAGGAACTATTTGAAATGGGATCTATCAGCTTAAAGTCGGTCGAGAAGTGGTTTGGCGAGACCCAAGTCATCAAGGGCATTGACCTCGACATTCACGATGGCGAATTGATCATTTTTGTAGGCCCGTCCGGCTGTGGCAAGTCAACGCTTTTACGGATGATCGCAGGACTTGAGGAGACAAGTCGTGGCCAGATCCTGCTCGACGACAGTGACGTGACCCACAAGGTTCCATCCGAGCGTGAGCTAGCGATGGTCTTTCAATCCTACGCGCTTTACCCGCATCTCAGTGTCGAGGAAAACATGGGCTTCGCCCTTATGACCGCAGGCGCGGCCAAATCCGAGATTGACGAAAAGGTCGGCCACGCCGCCGATATCCTCAAGCTGGGGGAGTACATGGACCGCCGTCCGAAAGATCTGTCAGGCGGCCAACGCCAACGGGTCGCCATCGGCCGCGCGATTGTGCGCAAGCCAAAGGGGTTTTTGTTTGATGAGCCTTTGTCAAATCTTGATGCATCCTTGCGTGTCGACATGCGGTTCGAGATCGCGCGGCTTCATAAGATGCTCGAGACAACGATGGTCTATGTGACGCATGACCAGGTTGAGGCCATGACATTGGCTGACCGGATCGTGGTCCTCAAAGACGGGTTGATCATGCAGGTCGGCACCCCACGCGAGCTATATGAGAAGCCCGAGAACGTTTTTGTTGCGCAATTCATTGGCAGCCCGAAGATGAATTTGATGCCTTGCGAGACTGCTGAGGGTTTCACCATGTCACCTGACAAACCGAAGGGCGCGGTCCAGCTTGGCGTTCGGCCAGAGCATATCGCAATTGGCAAGCCCAGTACGGGTCACTGCGACGGGACGGTTCAAGTCAGCGAATACCTCGGCGCTGATTTCTTCCATTACATCGATTGCGGCGCACTCGGATTGCTCACCGTGCGCAGCTCTGGCGCGATGCCGGACATTGAGGGAAAAACGGTCGGGCTTACATTTGAGAAAGCCAATTTACACTTCTTCAACTCTGACAAGTTGGCGCTCTAGTTCAAGTTGGAAATCAACCTCCGCGATTGCTCCTAGCTCAAAAGTTTTCTGCTTCAGCAGCGAATGACCGCATCCCGCTCACTACTATATTCCACAAAAAATCGGCCACAAACGAATGTGGCCGATTGATCATGGTTGATAGCTTTTGATCAGTCAGGTTTGGCCCGGCGAATGTCGCTAACGGCCATATCAAGCGCCGCCACGTCCCGCCAAATCTTCGGCTCACCCGTCTTTAGCTTCGCCAGACACATCTTCGGGCAAGATCAGGTTTAGAACAATCGCAAGAAATGCGGCTGGCAAGAGACCCGATGTCAGCAAAATGCGCGCCGTGTCGCCCAAGAAGGACATCGCGTCCGGCACTTGTTGCAAACCCAGTCCGATAGACAGCGACACAGCAAAGATCACCATGTTGCGGCTGTTCCAGTTGACGTCGGACAACATGGATGCACCCGCTGCGGCCACCATACCGAACATGACGATCACGCCTCCACCCAGAACCTGAATGGGCACCGAGTTGATGACGGCCCCGACTTTCGGAATGCAGCCGCAGATGATCAGGAAGATCGCGCCGATGGTCACAACATGGCGAGACATCACGCCGGTCATCGCGATAAGCCCGACGTTTTGACTAAATGATGTGTTCGGCAAGGAGCCAAATACACCCGCAATCGCCGAGCCCAAACCATCCGCATAGGTCGCACCTGTCACTTCAGCATCCGTTGCCTCACGGCCTGCGCCGCCCTTGGTGATACCTGACACATCGCCAACGGTTTCAATCGCGGAAATGAATGCCATCAGGCACATGCCGATAATGATCGCCCAATTCAGCTCAAAGCCAAACTTGAACGGTTCAGGCAGTGCAAAAGCCGCTGCACGACCGACGCCTGCAAGGCTGACATCTCCCATTGCATAGGCAACAGCGTAGCCTGCAATCAGGCCGATCAAGACGGCGGCAACGGATAGCAGCCCTCGTGTGAAGAATTTCAGACCAAGCGTAACTAAGATCACAACCCCTGCTTGAAACCAGTTCGATGCCCCACCCCATGTTGGCTTGGACATGTTGAACTCCCCTGCGCCACCAGCTGCGTATTGAATGCCAACTTTGACCAAAGCCAAACCGATCATCAAAACGATCAGACCCGTCACAAGGGGCGGCAGAGCAAAGCGGATCTTGCCAACAAACAAGCCAAGAAACGCATGAAACAGGCCGCCGATCACAACGCCTGTCATCAGGCCCGCAAGACCCGCCGTTCCTGCGCCAATCATTGCGGGGATCATGACGGGCAGGAACGCAAAGCTCGTCCCTTGAACAATCGGCAGCTTAGAGCCTACCGGCCCCAGCCCAATTGTCTGGATCAAAGTTGCGACACCGGCAAATAGCATCGCCATTTGGATAAGGTAAATCAAAGCCGGAATGTCGGCATTTGGGGCGCCAAAGCCAAAGCCAGCGACGCCCGCGATGATGATGGCGGGTGTTACGTTGGACACGAACATTGCCAGCACATGTTGAATTCCAAGCGGAATCGCTTGCGCCAATGGTGGCGTGTAATTGGGGTCGCGGAGTTGTTCCGGCGTCCCGATTGATCTATCGGCCATGATTAAGTTTCCTCCCTTAAGAAGCCATCGCCAGCCCCTCGCTGACGTCGTCCCAACGCCTGTCTAGATCAAAACAATGCATTTCTTTTTCAAAAAAAACACGAAAGACCCTAGAGGCACCGGGCTTTGAAGCCGCTTGGCACTTCGGCCTATAAGCAGGCAGCTCTCATTGGAGGTAGGATATGACCGGATATTTGACGACGCATGTGCTGGACACGGCCAAAGGGTGTCCGGCACGTGGTCTAAAGATCGAGCTTTTCAAGATTGATGGTGAAACGCGCCGACATTTGAAGACCCTTTCAACCAATAGCGATGGGCGAACGGACGAGCAGATCATGCCGCAAGATGCCTTTGAAATTGGCACTTATGAGCTTGTGTTTCACGCAGGCGATTACTTGACTGAAAGCGGCGCGCCACCTGAATCCCCCCGCTTTCTTGACGTCATTCCGTTGCGTTTCGGGATGTCTGAGGGCTCGCATTATCATGTGCCCTTATTGCTATCGCCGTTTGGCTACTCAACCTATCGTGGCAGTTAAGCCTCGATCAGGCTGTTGCGGACCGCTTTGCTGATCCGCTCCACCATGAAGTCCATAAACAGCCGTGTCTTGGGGTCTTGCCGCCTTCGATGCGTGTAGAGACACGCCATCTGAATGGGCTCCGGCGGCGTTTCGACAGCAACAGGGACAAGCCGGCCATCAGTTAAGTACTGCGAGACTTCAAAGGTTGGCTTCATCGCAATCCCATGGCCCGCAAGCGCCCAATCGGTCAGAACGTCACCGTCATCGCATTCATAGCGGCCCGAGGCTTTGAACTTCTTGGGTCCGTCTTTGGTAACAAGGGGCCACTGAAACTCGGTCGCGCCGGGAAAACGCAGGTTCAGGCATTCATGTCCCTGCGCGATCAGCTCTTCACCCGAGGCAGGATTGCCGTGGGCTTCAATGTATTCCGGCGAGGCGCATAGGACCCGTGTCACATCCGCAATCTTTCGCAGGCGCAAATTGCTATCTTCGGGCTGGCCAAGAAAAAATGCGAGATCCAATCCTTCGGTTGTTAGGTCAACCTTGCGATCAGTCAGGCGCAAACGCACTGCCACTTCCGGATATTTCGCCAGAAAACCGGGCACTTGAGGCGCAATCAGGCGGCGCCCGATCCCGAGGGGGGCTGCCACGAATAAAGAGCCCTTCGGATTATCCGTGATGTTGACGACATGACCTTCCGCTTTTTCGACAGATTCAAGCACCTCGCACGCGCCGCTGTAGAAGGCTTGGCCCTGCTCCGTTGGTGTTAGGCTTCGTGTCGTCCGTTGGAACAGCCTTACGCTAAGATGTTCCTCTAATTGCGAAATTCGCGACGACGTCACCGCCGGAGAAATCCGCAGGTCACGACCAGCCGCAGACATGCTGCCTAATTCGTAGACGCGCACGAAGGTGCGTATGTTTTCAAGATATGACATTGTTTCGATATTTTTGATGCTGTTTTTTATTTTGGCTCAATAGCAGAATAATGGATAATCGCCTAATCTGCCCCGAACAGGAGCCTTGGGAGTTTAGTTATGTATGATTTCGCAGTCATGTGGGATTGGGTCGAATTCTCGGTTCGCTGGCTCCATGTGATCACCGCTATGGCGTGGATCGGAGCCTCATTCTACTTCATCGCGCTGGATTTGATGTTGAAGCCGAGCGAGCATTTGCCCGCAGGTGCATCCGGTGAGGAATGGGAAGTCCATGGCGGCGGCTTCTATCACACGATCAAATACACGGTGGCCCCCTCTGAAATGCCCGAGCACCTGACTTGGCACAAATGGCAAAGCTATTCGACATGGCTCTCTGGCGCGGCCTTACTGATGATTATGTATTGGGTTGGCGGCGAGATCTTTTTGCTGGACCCAACAAAGGCAGAGCTGTCTTTGTGGCAAGGCATCGTGATCTCCGGCGCGTCCTTGACCATCGGTTGGATTGCCTATGACTTCATGTGCAAATCCAAGCTGAGCGAGCAGCCGACCGTCTTGATGCTGCTGTTGTTCTTGATCCTCGTGGCCATGTCTTGGGGGTATAATCAGATATTTACCGGCAGGGCCGCTCTTCTGCATCTCGGCGCATTCACGGCAACCATTATGACGGCGAACGTGTTCTTTCAGATTATGCCCAATCAACGCATTGTCGTTGAAGATCTCAAAGCCGGGCGTACTCCGGATGCGAAATATGGCAAAATCGCAAAGGTCCGTTCAACCCACAACAACTACCTGACGCTGCCCGTGGTCTTCTTGATGTTGTCCAACCACTACCCGCTGGCATTCGGCACCCAATATGCCTGGATTATCGCAAGTCTGATCTTCTTGACCGGCGTCACAATCCGGCACTACTTCAATACGCTGCATAAAACAGGATCCGGCCCCCACTGGACCTGGGGTGTCACGATAATGCTGATGATCTGCATTGCTTGGCTGTCATCGGTGAGGCCAACCGCCACGGTTGAAGAGGCCGAAGCCCGCGAGCTTACACCCTATGAGCAGAGGTTTGCGTCAGCGGAAGGGTTTGAGGACGCCTACGACATCGTGCTCGGCAATTGTTCTATGTGCCATGCCCGCGAGCCATTTTGGGATGGCATCAGGTGGGCTCCGAAAGGCGTATATCTTGAAACGCATGGCGATGTTGCCAGACAGGCCGACCAGATCTACCTTCAAGCAGGTGTAAGCCACGCCATGCCACCGCCTCAGGCAGTTTCCACGATGACGCTGGAGAACCGAGAAACGATCATAGCTTGGGTCCGGAGCGCACGGGCCGCAAATTAGATCTTAGCGCTGTCAGCCACGGTCCTTCGGCTCCGCCACGAACGCGTAAAAACTCAAACCCACGGCGACCAGAATGGCGAAGAGCAAGAAAAGGGAGCCGTAGAATTCAGGCGTTGTTGCTGCGTCTGCGGCGCGCTCGGCCATGGCACTGGTGACGAATTGCATAGCGCCCACGCCCCCGATGCCAAACAGGTTCAAAAGCGTGATGCCGCGCCCTGTTAAGTTGCGCGGGATGAACAATTGGCCATGCGCCATGATGACGGGGAAGGAAACGCCTGTCAGGCCAACAGCCGTGAACAGCGCGGCCGAGCCCAGTGAAGACTGTGCAGGCAAGGCCCAAAGCGCCAGCAGGCTGAGTGCGCTGAGAGTGCCGCCTGCCATGATAATACGCTTCTTGGAGCCCGCGAGGCGCTCTAACGGGCCATAGAGGAAGCTGCCCACAGCCATGGCCAGCGCCATGATCAGCGTCACGCGACCGATGCCTGAGGCGTCCATCGCGAAGACATCCTCGAAATAAGGACCCGCCCAAAGGCCGCGCAGCGCGGCGGCGGGTGCGTAGTTGACCAACATAAAAGGGACCAGCAGCAGCAGATTGCGGTTTGTGAGCAGACTCAGCAGGTTGCCGCCCTGCCCGGCCTCTTCCGGCGTGCGTTCTGGATCGCGCACGAATAGCGCTATAGCTGCGGCGACGGCCAAGGCCGCAATAGCCAAACCCCACATGGTTTGACGCCAACCGATCGCGTTGACGGCGAAGGCCAATGGGGCCGAGCTTGCGAGATTGCCGAGCGATCCGGCCCCGATCATAGCTCCTGCCAGCGTGGCAAAGATGGCTTGCGGGAAGCTGCGCGCGAAAATGTAGTAAGACGCCATCAAAACCGGCGCGCCGCCGACCCCAAAGAGCGCCATCGCCCAAGTGATATCTGACGCAGAGCTGGCCGAGGCAAACAACGCCGCCCCGCCTCCACCACCGATGGCGAGCAACACAGAAGCCGTGATGCGCGGGCCAAACCGATCCAGCGCTTCGCCCACGGGGATTTGCATACACGCGAAGACAATGAACCAAATGCCTGAAGAGAATGATAAATCTGACGCCGAAGCTCCGAGATCGGAGCCCAAAACAGGCGTCAGAACCGCCAAGAATGCGCGGTAGAATTGGCTAAGAACATAGCCCAGCAGAAGTGCGAAAATTCCCAAGCGCAATGGAACGGCTCCTTTGGTCTCACCTGCGCCTGAACGCGCGGCAGATGCAAGGGAGATTTGACGGCGATGTCGCGTAGGGTTTCGCATGGCGCGGCCCCGCCCTATAGTGCCGCGCGAGCCTGTGCCGGAGCCCCTATTTTGCAGCCCCCCGAGTATAAATCATGAACGACATCTGGGAGGGCTTGAGCGCCGCGTTTTGGCTTGTGGTCAGTTTGGACCGCGATCTGTTAGAAATCACGCTTCTCAGCCTGCGGGTTAGCCTGACGGCATTGGTGATTGCCTGTGTGATCGCATGGCCTTTGGGCACATGGCTTGCAATCAAGCGGTTCCGCTTTCGACGCCTGACAATTGCGGTGCTGAACGCGCTGATGGGCCTGCCGCCGGTGGTTGTGGGGCTGATCGTCTATATCCTCTTGTCCCGCTCGGGGCCCTTTGGGGTGTTCGGGCTGCTCTTCACGCCTACCGCGATGATCATCGCGCAGGTGATCATTATCACGCCGCTGATTGCCTCGATCACCCATCAAGCGATGCGCGATTTGTGGTCGGAGTATCATGATCTGCTGATCTCGCTGAACACGACGACGCGCCAACGCATCTTCACACTGATCCGCGACGGGCGGCGGGCGTTGCTCACGGCGGGCCTTGCGGGGTTCGGCCGCGCGATTGGCGAGGTTGGCGCGATTATGATTGTGGGGGGCAATATCGATCATGCGACACGCGTGCTGACGACGGCGATTGCGCTTGAGACCTCTAAGGGCGATTTCGCGCTGGCCTTGGGATTGGGCTTCGTGCTGATCGCGCTGGCCTTGGGCGTCAACATCGCGATCCATGCCCTATCGCGCACAGAGCGGGAGGGACGCTGGTGAGCTTACTGCCTCTCACATTGAAGGCTGTCTGCGTGAAACGGCGCGGCAAGCTGTTGCTCGGCCCCGTCGATCTGCAACTTGACGGTGCGGGCATCACGATTGTGCTGGGTCCAAACGGTGCGGGCAAGACGACGCTTTTGAAGGTCATGCATGGGGTCGAGCGCCTATCGTCGGGCGACATCCACTGGGCCGCAAGCGAGGCCGACGCGCGCGCGGCGCAGGCTTATGTGTTTCAGACACCAGTGATGCTGCGCCGGTCTGTGCGCGATAACCTCGCCTACCCTTTGGCGTTGCGCGGCGTCGCGCGCGCGCAGAGTTCTGCGCGTGTAGAGCATTGGGCGGAGCGTATTGGGCTGAGCGATGCTCTCGACCGCGCGGCCCCGCGCCTGTCTGGTGGCGAGAAGCAAAAACTGGCGCTGGCGCGCGCGTTGATCGTCGGGCCTGAGCTGCTGTTTCTCGACGAGCCTTGTGCCAATCTCGACGGCAATGCGACCCGCGAGATCGAGGCGCTTTTGTTGGAGGCCGCCGCCGCTGGCACGCGGATTGTGATGGCCACGCATAATCTGGGCCAAGCCCGGCGTTTAGCGCGTAATGTTGTGTTTATGCTAGCGGGCACAGTGTTGGAGACAGGCGAGGCCCTTGAAATGTTCGATAATCCTAAGTCATCCGAGCTGGCCGCCTTTCTCAAGGGCGATATTGTCGGCTGATTTCCGCCCCTGTGCCCCGCACGCCCCAGTCAGGCAATTCAGCGGGCTTTCGCATTTGCCAGCCCGCGCGCACAAAGCTACAAAGCGGGTGCAAAACAATATCACGTGAGCGGACATGCAGATCGTCTACCATCTCGGAGCGCATTGCACCGATGGCGACCAGATCATCAAATGCCTCAGCCTCAACAGTGCCAAACTGTCTGAGGCCAGCATCATCGTGCCTGATCCCACCAGCTACCGCGCGCGCATTCGCGATACGCTCAAAGAGCTGAAAGCCAATCTTCCGGGCCCTGAGCATGAGCAGATGTTGCTCTCTGAAATGGGCCTGAGCGCGCCGCCTGAACGGATGATCCTGTCGCATGACACGTTTCTGGGCTACCCGGTTCAGGCTGTGGCGCAAGACAAGATCTACCCGCGGATCGAGACGCGTGCTCAGCAATTGCGCGCGCTGTTTCCGTCGGCTCAGGTGGAGTTTCATATCGGACTGCGCAACCCCGCGACCTTCCTGCCCGCGATCTTTGAGCGTGCCAGCAAGCAGGCCAATTTCGAAGAGTTTCTCAACGGCGCCGATCCGATGAAACTGCGCTGGTCGGATGCGATCCGCAGACTGCGCGTGGCCGTACCAGACGCACCCGTAGCCGTGTGGTGCAATGAGGATACGCCCATCATTTGGCATGATCTGTTGCGCCAGATCGCGGGCCATGACCCGAAAATGCAGCTTGAAGCGCGTGACGAATTTTTCGGCACAATCATGGGCCGAAGCGGTTTGAACCGGATGAAGACATATCTGGAGGCACATCCGCCGAAGACTGCCCTGCAGCGGCGCCGGATCACGATGGCATTCCTCGATAAATTCGCCCGCCCCGATGTGATCGAGCAAGAGATTGATCTGCCCGGCTGGACGGAGAGCTATGTCGATGCCCTCACCACGCTTTACGATGAAGATGTGGCCGCCGTGCAATCAATCCCCGGCGTCACGCTGATGATGCCCTAAGACATCCCCAAGGCTTCTTTATAAAGCTCCAGCACCGCTTCTTCTTCGGAAATATCTTGCGGATCGCGTTTGCGCATCGCCACAAGTTTGCGCAAGACACGGGTGTCGTAGCCACGCCCTTTCGCCTCTGCCATAACCTCTTTTTGTTGGTCGGCCAAATCCTTCTTCTCCATCTCAAGACGCTCAAAACGCTCAACAAATTGGCGCAGCTCATCTGCGGTGACGCGGTAAGTGCTATCGATGACGGAGGTGTCGGACATGGCTGCATATTCCTTTGCGGGCTTCGTGAGACGCTATCGATATAATCCCCGCGCATGCGGCACAAGACCATATCCCAACGCGCGGCGCTTGTGCGCCAAAGCGCGGGGCGCTAGATCACGGGCAAGCGGGTTTGGAGAAACGCAAATGGCAATTTTGATCCCTATTGGCGCGGTGGTGACATTGGTCGGGCTGGCCGGGTTGCTCTGGTGCATCTTCCGCGTCGCCAAAGCGCGCAGGTCAGGCCTTGATGACGAAGCGCTGAGCGCGGTTTTGCAATCAACCGTGGCGATGAACCTCGGCGCGCTGTTTTTATCGGCCCTAGGCCTGATGATGGTCGTGGTCGGGATTTTGCTGGGTTAGCGCTGGATGCGCCCATAAAAGCCCATCTGTTCGGTGTCAGTGAACTTGGCGCCGGGATTTTCATAATAGGTCAGCACAGACACCACGCGCGGCGTGTCGCCTTGGATTTTTGTGACGCGATGCGGTGTGTTGACGCCACGAAAGACGTTAAGCGTGCCGGCCACAACGCTCATCTGCTGCATCTTCGGGTCGCGGCCCTCAAGCAAGTCTGCCACGCCGTCGTAATTCGGGTCATCGCTGGTGCGCAGATCGGTGCGATATTCAAACACCCCGCCCGCATCAGGGGCTTGCAGAAGAAGCGTGACCGTGAACTCGGAGCGGTCGAAATGCCAGTTCAACGTCTGCCCTTCGCGGTAGCGCATCACGTTGAACCCTGCCAGCGGGTCATCCATCGGATAAAGCGCGGGCTTGTCCATCACATCGGCCAGAAACGCCGCCAGCGGAGGCCAATTATAGAGCGTATCGACATAGCCGCCCGCCAGTTGATCAGCACAGAGCGTGTTGTTGGAGGTCTCTTGCAAGGCCAGCGCCGGGTGATCCGCATCAAGGCCGTTTACGGTTTTCTGAAAGTAGATATTGTGGCTGCGCTCATGCAGAAAGGATTCTGTATCCATCTTGTCCGCAAAGCGATTTGCTTCCTCGGCGGCGCGCTCGGGGCGCAGGAACCCGTCGAGATTGAACATGCCGCCCGCGTCCAGCTCGGCCTTACAGCGCGCGATCAAAGCCTGATAGGCAGGTGTTCCGGGCTGATCGATCGGAAATGTTTCGAGGTCAAAAATCTGGTTGAGTGCCGTGTCTTGCATGTCTTGCGCCCTTTGAGCCCCTATCCCAATCTCAGCGGAAGTTGTTCAAGGTTTTGCGTCGAAAGACCAGCCCAAAAACTACTTCTTAAGCTCAGGCCTCATGGGTTCCCACGCTTTGACGAAGGTCTCAATCCGCTGCTCGGCCCCGCCCCAGACATGGCCGCGCACGACGCTTGAGAGCATGCCGTGGTTCATCCAAAGCGGGTAAGATGGCCCGTCATGGCGCGACAAAGGCGCATAAACGGTCTGGCCGAAGACAGGCGCCAAGGCGTCGATATTGGGATCCACTGTGCCGATTTTCTTTGGGTCGATCATTTTGAACTGACGCAAAGAGCATTTCATCCAGCCGCCCAAAGGCGAGAACTTGCGCCGCGCCATATCGCAATGCGTGATCATCTGCGCGTCGATACATTCGTCGAGCGTGATCTTGCCGCGGCGTTTGAACAGCGCCAGCGGGATGATGAAATAGCGCGCCTCCGTGTCGAAGAAGACGCGCGCGGTATTGAAGCAGATAAACGCATTCGTTGCGTCACGCTTGAAGCGATAGCCGCGCTGCGCGTCAGGATCAGCGGGGATATGGCGCGGGTTGCCGCCCATCGTGTCATAAGTGAAGACCTCGCCGCGCCGCATGCGAAACCGTTCCGGCCGCAGTTTTGGGATTTTGCGGATACGCGTGGCCGGTGAGGCCCATTTATTGCGCAGGCGCAGGAGCATCTTCTCGCGGTCGCGCAGAACGGGCTCGGCCACAAATTCCTTGCGCAATTCCAGATCAAGGCCGCTGTCGATAATCGCTTTGGCTTTCTCAAACACGCGCGGGCTTTCTAACCCATAGCTGTGCAAAAGGTCCGCAAGGGCCAGCCAGAAGGTCGAGGCATCCGCGTCGGCGGGCATCTCATCCGCGCCGTATTGACCGCGCAAACGCTCTATCGTCGCGTCGAGATCGCTCGACACCGACAACCATTCGCCGAAATCATCTTTCAACCCGGCCGCAACCGCATCACTATATAACGCACGCGAATACGCCCGCATAAGCGCATCCTTTCACAAAACCATTACCCCAGCGTCAAAATCGGTGGAACCAGCACGCTTCCACTACGCTTGCCCTGCTTTTGACACATTCCGCGCTTGACCGTGAGAGTTAGCTAGGAAACAGTCTGTTGAATGATTGCTTATGTCATCCGCCGCGTCTTTCAATCTCTGCTGGTTCTGCTTGTCGTGGGGCTGGTGGCGTTTTCGATGTTTCGCTTCGTCGGCGATCCGATTGACAACATGCTGGGCCAAGAGCGCACGCAAGCCGATATCGAGCGTTTGCGCGTTGTTTTGGGCCTCGATCAGCCCTTTGTCGTGCAATACGCCAAGTTTCTGGGCAATGCGGCAAAAGGCAATTTCGGCGTCTCGTATCGCCAAGGCCGCCCTGTGGCCACAATCATCGCCGAACGCGCGCCTGCCACGCTAGAGCTCGCCTTCGTATCAGGCACTTTGGCGCTGGCTTTCGGCATCGGGCTTGGCGTCTACACTGCGATCAGGCGACATGGTATTGCGTCAAATGTCATCATGTCGACTTCGCTGATCGGGGTGTCATTGCCGACATTTCTTATAGGGATACTCCTCATCTACGTGTTCTCGGTCACACTCGGATGGCTGCCGTCATTCGGGCGTGGTGAGACGGTTCAACTCGGTTTTTGGAGCACAGGTTTTCTGACAGCTTCGGGTCTCAAGGCCTTGATATTGCCAAGTATTACGCTCGGGCTCTATCAAATGACTTTGATTATGCGATTGGTGAGATCGGAGATGTTAGAGGTGCTGAGGCAAGACTATATCCGCTTCGCCCGCGCGCGCGGATTACGTGAACGATCCGTCAATTTCCGCCACGCGCTGAAGAACACCATGGTGCCGGTGATCACAGTGGTGGGTCTGCAACTGGGCGCAATCATCGCCTTCGCCATCATCACAGAGACGGTCTTTCAATGGCCCGGTGTCGGGCTGTTGTTCATCAATGCGATCCAGTTCGTCGATATCCCCGTCATGGCCGCCTATCTGATGCTGATCTCGGTGATGTTTGTCGCAATCAACCTGATCGTCGATTTGCTGTACTTTGCGATTGATCCGCGCTTGCGGATCGAAGGACGCCACGCATGAGCAGTATCGAGACCTCCGAGCCGCCCAAATCCCGCCTCGCCACGATGTGGGACAGCGATTTCGCCTATCAGTTCCGCAAATCGCCTGTCGCAATCGTGTCGAGCTTCTTCGTGGTCCTCCTTGTCGGCGCCGCGATCTTCGCGCCATTAATCGCCACTACCAACCCGTTTGACCCCGGCAGTCTTAACCTGATGAACGGCTTCACGCCGCCCGGAACCCCCAACGCCTTCACTGGGGACGAGTTCTGGCTGGGCACCGACAATCAAGGCCGTGACGTCTATTCCACTATCCTCTATGGCATGCGCGTGTCGCTGTTCGTGGGCTTCTCGGCGGTGCTGTTCGCGATGGTCTTGGGGATCACATTGGGGCTGATCGCGGGCTATGTCGGCGGCTGGACTGAAACGATCATCATGCGTGTGGCTGATGTGCAGCTGACCTTCCCGGCGATTCTTGTCGCGATGCTGATCACTGGCGTGGCCAAAGGCTTCACGCCCGTCGAATACCGCGACCAAATGGCGATTTTTGTGCTGATCTTGGCAATTGGCCTGTCCGATTGGGTGCAATTCGCCCGCGTTGTCCGAGGCTCGACCTTGGTGGAGAAGAACAAAGACTACGTCCAAGCTGCGCGCCTGATAGGTCGATCTCCGTTTGCGATCATGCTCAAACATATCCTGCCCAACGTGCTGAGCCCCGTTCTGGTCATCGCCACGATCTCACTGGCTTTGGCCATCATCGCCGAGGCCACGCTAAGCTTTCTTGGCGTCGGAGCGCCCCCCACCCAACCCTCGCTCGGCACACTCATTCGCATCGGCCAAGGGTATTTATACTCAGGCGAATGGTGGATCCTACTCTTCCCCGCCGTAACCTTGCTGGCGCTGGCGCTGGCCGTGAACTTGCTCGGCGATTGGCTGCGCGATGCGCTGAACCCGAGGTTGAGATGAAACTATATATATTTGCACTGCTTCTGAGTATTGCTCCGTGCAGCTTGAGCGCCGAACAGCACGATCTCAAAATCGACCCGCATGGTGCAGTTTTATGCAGTTATGCCATTACTGTCGGACTGCTAGCTCGCGGCGAACTGTGCAATCCAGAAAACGAACAAGGTCAATCTATATTGAGAGATTTGCGCGACAAACACCGTGATTTCGTCAATCGAAATGCGGATTGGACAACGGAACATTTCACTCAATTTGAAGCTCAGCAATCAGAAACTGACCAAACAACTTGCGCGCGCGAAGACATTACTCAGATGTATGACTTAGTTACTCAGGACCAAAACGTCTTGGCCGAGATAGAGCAGTCATTAAGCATCGACCGCGAACCGGTCTGGAATCCTTGCCTATGACCGACACTCCCATCCTCTCCGTGCGCGATCTGATCGTCGAAATCCCCACCCGCCATGGCCTCCTGCGCCCTGTCGACGAGGTGAATTACAACATTGCCAAAGGTGAAATCTTGGGCGTCGTGGGCGAAAGTGGCGCAGGAAAATCCATGACGGGCAATGCCACGATTGGGCTCTTGGACCGCCCTGCCCGTATCACTTCGGGCGAGATATATCTCAACGGGAACCGCATCGATAATCTGCCGCTGCCTGAGATGCGCCGCTTGCGCGGCAAGGAAATCGGCATGGTGTTTCAAGACCCGCTGACCTCGCTCAACCCGCTTTTGCCCATTGGCGATCAGCTGATCG
>CAZCEW010000004.1:46262-69274 GCA_964497775.1 uncultured Rhodobacterales bacterium | reverse complement strand
TCGCGGGTCATCAATTCGGTCCAAACGACCGTTCCATGTGTGTCTGACATTTTATCCTCCTGAGTTGGCCGCTATGAGCCTATCACGCATCTTTCGGTTTTCCTAAGCGCGGGCCTGTGTCAGGTTACGCGCAAGATTACGGTTCAGGGGGACGGACATGGCCATCACAACTTGCATTTTTGACGCGTATGGCACGCTGTTTGACGTCGCAGCCGCCGCACGCGAAGCGGCAGCAGAGCCGGACCGCGAGGCTTTTGCGGATCGCTGGGCGATTGTCGCGACGGATTGGCGCAACAAGCAGGTGCAATATTCGTGGTTCCGCGCGATCACAGGCGAGCATACGGATTTCTGGACCGTGACCCGAGAGGGCTTGGACTGGGCGCTAGAGGCCAGCGGTTTTGACGACCCGGAGCTCAAGACACGCCTGTTGCAGCTGTATTGGGAACTCTCGGCCTACAAAGAAGTCCCCGCGATGCTGCGCGCGCTGAAAGACAAGGGGCTGAATACGGCGATCTTGTCCAACGGCTCGCCCGAGATGCTGGATGGCGCGGTGCAATCGGCGGGCGTCAGCGATGTGCTAGATGATGTGCTGAGCGTTGAATCCGTGGGCGTCTTCAAGCCAAACTCGAAGGTCTATGATCTGGTCGGCGACCGCTTCGGCTGCTTCAAGCGAGAGGTCTTGTTCGTGTCGTCAAATGGCTGGGACGCGGCGGCGGCGCAGGGTTACGGCTTTACGTCGGTCTGGGTCAATCGCGCGGGTGATCCTGTCGACCGGCTGCCGTTCAAGCCCGAGCACATGCTGTCCGATCTGACCACGATCCCCGCCTTGGCGGACGCGCTGTAATGGCTGTATTCAAGGCCGCAGATGGCATCAACCTGCATTACACCGACGAGGGCGAGGGCCTGCCGGTTCTGTGCCTTGCCGGGTTGACGCGCAACAGCACGGATTTTGACTATGTCGCGCCGCATCTCAAAGATGTGCGCCTAATCGCGATGGATTACCGCGGGCGGGGCAAGTCCGACTGGGCCGCGCCCGAGACCTATACCTTGCCGCAAGAAGGCCAAGACGCGCTGGCGCTCTTGGATCATTTGGGGGTTGAGAGGGCGGCAATTTTGGGCACGTCGCGCGGCGGCATAATCGCGATGGGGCTGGCCGCGACCGTGAAACAGCGCTTGATCGGCATTTGCCTCAACGATATCGGCCCCGAGATCGCGGCCCCCGGGCTTGAAGCGATCAAGGGCTATCTGGGGCGGCGTCCGACCTTCAAGACCTACGACGAGGCCACAAAGCTGCGCGCGGAATTGATGGCGGGCTTCGCCAACATTCCTGAAAGCCGTTGGCGCGCAGAGGCGCAGAAGCATTATGTCGAGGACGCGGATGGGTTGAATATCAATTACGACCCGAAACTGCGCGAAGGCGTGTTGGACCGCGCCGACAATCTTACCCCTGATCTATGGCCGTTTTTTGATGCGATGAGCGACTTGCCTTTGGCGCTGATCCGGGGTGCGAACTCTGATCTGTTGACGTCTGAGACCGCAGCCGAGATGCGCCGCCGCAGACCCGACATGATCTTTGCCGATGTCTCTGATCGCGGGCATGTGCCGTTTCTTGATGAGCCTGCCTCGCTCAAGGTGATCCAAGCATGGCTCGAGGCCTGCCGATGAATATCGAGATGATCGAGGCGGCGCGCGGGCGGCTGGAAGGTCATGCAAGGCGCACGCCACTTCTGAGCTCTCCCTTCATTGACGAGATCGCGGGGCGGCGTGTTTGGCTGAAGCCTGAGGCGTTGCAACATACCGGATCGTTCAAGTTTCGCGGCGGATGGTCTGCGGTGTCTAGCTTGTCCGATAATGCGCTGAAAGCCGGTGTCATTGCCTTTTCCAGCGGCAATCACGCGCAAGGCGTGGCACTGGCCGCGCGCGAACACGGGGTAGGCGCGGTGATTATAATGCCTGCGGATGCGCCGCAGATGAAGATCGACAATACCGCGGCGCTGGGTGCGGAAGTGGTGCTTTACGATCGCGATACCGAAGACCGTGACGAGATCGGTGACCGCTTGTCGCGCGACCGCGGCCTGACGCTGATCAAGCCGTTTGACGAGCCACAAGTGATCGCGGGTCAAGGGACATGCGGGCTGGAAATAGCCGAGCAAGCCGCCGAGGTTGGTGTCAACAGCGCCGATGTTTTGGTCTGTTGCGGCGGCGGTGGTCTGACCTCGGGCATTGCTCTGGCGCTGGAGGCGAAAGCGCCGGGTTTGCGCGCGCGCCCTGTGGAACCTGAAGGCTTCGACGATGTCACCCGCAGCCTTGAGGCGGGGCATATCGAACGCAACGCGACCACGTCCGGCTCGCTATGTGATGCGATCATCACGCCGCAACCCGGCGATCTGACTTTTCCGATCATGCAGCGTTTATGCGGCCCCGGAATTGTAGTGCCGGAAGAGGATTGCCTGCGCGCAATGGCGGTCGCGTTTTCGCGGCTCAAACTGGTGCTGGAGCCGGGTGGCGCTGTCGCTTTGGCTAGCGCACTGTATCAGCCAGATCAGATCGAAGGCGATGACGTGATCGCGGTCGCCTCAGGCGGCAATGTCGATCCAGACGTCTTCCGCATGGCACTTGAGAAATATGGGAACACCGAATGAGCAATGTCACAATCGCAAGTTTCAACGTCAAAAACCTAATCGGGGCGGAGCAGGAATATTACCGCTTCGAGAAATACACGGTCGAGGAACACGCGTGGAAAGAGGACTGGCTGGCCGATCAGCTGTTCACGTTGAACGCCGATATCGTGGGCTTTCAGGAGATTTTCGACGACAAGGCGCTGCAATCTGTGATCGACGAATGTGACCTGCGCGGCAAAGCGTCGAACGAAGACGTCCTGCCGGATCGCACCAAGCGCTATGCCAAAAAGGCGATCTTTCGCAAGCTGGGCTACAAGGCCTATGACGACGCGGCTTTGGCCTTTGCGCCGAACCTCAATGATGGCGATCCGGGCGAACGACGTCCCGGTGTGGCGACCTTGTCGCGGTATGGATTTGTGGGGGAGCCTGAGATCATCCAAGAGGTCTCGCCGGTTTTGGAAATTCCCTTCGGTCTGATGGGCGGCGGCGATGGCGGCGCGTTTCGGTTGAACCGTCTGTCGCGCCCCGTTTTGAAAACCCGCATCCCCGTGGGCGGGCGCGTGATCACGGTGTTCAACTGCCACCTCAAATCCAAGCTAGGTGAGTTTATTCGCCCCCAAGGCGAAGAGTTCGCGCCCGAACAAGATATTACTGAATATGACGCGGTCGGGCGCGCGCTAGGATCGATGCGCGCGGCAGTGCGGCGCATGGCCGAGGCTTGGGTGCTGCGCCGTCATATCGTCGATGAGATCGAGGCAGGTTATCCGGTGATTGTGCTGGGCGATTTCAATGACGGAGAGCACGCTGTCTCATCAGAAATCATCACCGGCGAGCGGCCCTTCAAGAATTACGCGTGGATGCGCCGTCACGACGCCAAACACGCCAATGATCGCTATTCGACGGAAGAAGCGGATCAGATCGAGGGCGATATCGAGGCCGTTCGGCTGCATTCTTGCGAGAAGCTCTTCGTGCGCAAATCGCTGCGCGACATGGTCTATACGGCGGCATTTGGCGGTGTGTTCGAGAGCATCGATCAGATCTTGCTGTCGCGCCATTTCATGGAAGGGCCGGGGCAGGTGGGTATGATGAATTACTTCTCGGTGTTCAATGATCATCTTACGGATGGCTCGCATGCGGAGGCGCCGTATAACAAGCTCGCCTCAGATCACGGGCAGATCATGGCGCATTTGCAGCTGTGGGACCCGGACCCTTAAGGCTCGTTGAAAACGCAAACCACGCGGTCATCATCAGCGCCATCGCCAGCAAGAACGCAGCGCCCGGCAAGAAAATCGGTGCGTCTGAGGCGGTGAAAAACGCGAAGACGCGGGTGAAGATCAGCGGCGCGAAAATCATGCCTAAGGCGTTGATCGATGACATCACGCCTTGCAGCTCGCCTTGCTGGTTATCCGCCGCGCGCCCCGACATGACGCCTTGAATGGCAGGGGCCACAACGCCGCCAAACGCAGCCATTGGCGTCAGCGCCAAGAGCAGCCAGCCGTTGGAAATGAACCCCATCGCAAGCAACATGCAGGCGTTATAGACAAGCCCCCAATAGACGGTTTTCACCTCGCCCAGCCGCGAGATCACCCAGCGGATCATCACGGCTTGGGTGAAGGCAATCGAGATGCCGTAAATCGCGAGCGAGGCCCCAATGACGCCGGGGGACCAGCCGAAACTGGCGGCGGTGTAATACGCCCAGACCGCCGGATAGACCATGTTGGAAATCTGGTAGAAGAAATAGACCACCAGCAAAGCTCCAAGACCGGGCAGGGCAGTGATGGCGTGCAGGCCACCAATGGGGTTGGCGCGGCGCCACTCGAACCGGCGGCGGTTCTGTGGCTTCAAGGTCTCGGGCAGGACGAAATAGCCGAAGACAAAATTCGCCCCCGCCAAAACAGCTGCGGCCCAAAACGGCGCGCGGGGCCCGAGCTCTGCCAGCAAGCCGCCAATGACCGGGCCAAGCACGAAGCCAACACCGAACGCCGCGCCGATCAGGCCGAAGTTTTGTGCCTTCTTTTCACGAGGCGATATGTCGGCCATGAAGGCGCTGGCGGTGGATTGCGTGGCAGCCGTGATGCCGCCGATGATCCGCCCGATCAGCAGCAGCCAGATCGTGCCCGCGACGGCCATCAGCACATAGTCAAAGGCCATCACCAGCGTCGATGTCAAAAGCACGGGCCTGCGCCCGAACCTGTCTGACAAGGATCCCAATGTGGGCGAGAATAGAAACTGCATCGACGCGAAAATCGCCGATAGGATGCCGCCCCAGATGGCCGCTCCGGAAATGTCCGTGTGGCCCACATCGCGGATCAGGTCGGGCATGACAGGCAGGATCAGCCCGATCCCCATCGCGTCGATCACCACGGTTATCAGAATGAAGGTGATCGGCAGATTGCGTGTCATGGAGCCTTCATGGCTGTGCAAGAGCGTGGGCGCAAGGTTTAGAGATGGCCTGTCTCGGCGATGAACTCTTTCAGCAGCCCCGCATATTCCTCGGGCTTCTCGACACATGGCAGATGGCCTGCGCCTCGGATCAGCTCGAACCGGCTGCCTTTGATCAGCCCTGTCGTCTCGCGCACCAGATCAGGCGGTGTCGCGCCATCCTCGGAGCCCGCAATGCCCAGCGTTGGGAGTGTCAGCGCGGCGGTTTGAGTGTAGAAATCCGTGCCCGAGATCGCGGCAGAACACCCCGCATAGCCTTCATCCGGCGTCGCGACTAACATATCGCGCCACTGCGTTATCTTCGGGCTTTCACAATAGGATTTGGAAAACCAGCGCTTCATCACGACATCGGCCATGCTCTCTAAGCCGTCACTTTTGACCTGCGCAATCCGGTCGTCCCAGATTTGCGTCGTGCCGATCTTTGCGCCGGTATTGGACAAAACCATCGCCCGAATTTGATCGAGCCGCTTTGTCGCCAGACCTTGCGCGATCAGTCCACCAATGGACAAGCCCACAAACAGGCAATCGCGCACCTGCAATTCGTCGAGGATTTTCTCTGCATCGCTGATCAGCGCGCCCATCGAATAGGGCGCGGGCGGAACGTCTGATGTGCCATGCCCGCGTTTGTCAAAGCGGATGATCCGCAAGCCGTCGGGCAAATGCGGCATGATCAGATCCCACATATGCAAATTGGTCCCGAGCGAATTTGCAAACACCACAGGCGGCCCATCTGGATCGCCATCTACGCGGACATTAAGGTTTATCCCACCCACATCGATTTGCATTGTTACGCCCCTTTGAGAAATTTCTTAGCGGTCATTCTCAGCGATGCCGGCCTATGCCGCAAGCATTGCTTTGTGCCTGATTTGCGAAAACGCTTGCGCATGGGGGCAAGCGCGGCAAGAGTTTCTCAACGGATTAATCAGGACGACACCATGACGAAAATCAAAGCCGCCGTGTGCCATGAATTCGGAGCACCGCTTGTGATCGAAGAGATCGAACTGGCCGCGCCCAAAGCGGGCGAGGTCGAAGTGACATTGGAGGCCTGCGCGATTTGCCATTCCGATCTGTCCTTCATGGATGGCGGCTGGGGCGGCACGCTGCCTGCGGTCTACGGCCACGAGGCGGCGGGTAAGATCACAAAGCTGGGCGAGGGCGTTGCAGGCTACCAATTGGGCGATGCTGTTCTGGTCACGTTGATCCGGTCTTGCGGCACATGCCCCACCTGCGCGTCCGGCGTTCCCACGCAATGCGCCACACCCTATGACCGGATGAACGGCCCGGTCAGCATGCCGGACGGATCGGCGTTGGAGCATGGATTGGCTTGCGGAGCTTTCGCCGAACGCGCTGTGGTCGATCAAAGCCAACTTGCGAAAATCCCTGATGATATGGCGATGGATGCGGCCTCGCTTTTGTCTTGCGGCGTGGTCACGGGCGTCGGCGCTGCGGTCAACACGGCCAAAGTCCGGCCTGGTCAGAATGTTGTTGTGATCGGCGCGGGCGGCGTTGGGCTCAACGCGATCCAAGGGGCCGCGATTGCGGGTGCTGCGCGGATCATTGCGATTGATATGCTGGAAGACAAGCTCGACGCCGCGCGCGAATTTGGCGCGACCGACGGCGTTTTGGCCTCGGAACCGAAGCCTTGGAAGGCGGTGGCCAAGATCACGGGCGGGCGAATGGCAGATGCGGTGTTTCTGACCGTCGGTGCGATCCCTGTCTTCGAGACCGCGCCGCGTTTTCTGGCGACGTCCGGCACGATGTATATCGTCGGCATGCCGCATTCGGGCGCTATGGCCAGCTACGAGCCGGTGATTTTTGGCGCGTTGGGCCAAGGGATGAAAGGCTCGAAAATGGGCGATGTTGTCTTGCCGCGCGATATTCCGTGGATGATCGATCTCTATCAACAAGGCCGCTTGAAACTGGACGAGTTGATCTCGGGCCGTTGGTCGCTTGATCAGATTAACGAGGCGATTGCCGATACGCGCTCGGGGGCTGCCCGGCGCAATGTGATCGTGTTCAAATAGGAGCCGTGCGGCCATGAAACTGCAAGACCTAGAGACCTTCATCGTGGCCCCGCCTGCTCCGGGATGGGGTGGGCGCTATTGGATTTTCACCAAGCTGACCACGGCTTGCGGGATCACGGGCTATGGCGAGGTCTATGCCTCTGCCGTCGCGCCTGAAGTGATGGAGCATGTCATCGGCGATGTCTTCGCGCGCCATATGCAGGGCGAAAGCCCCGAAGATATCGAGAAGATGTTCCGCCGCACCTATTCTTCGGGCTTCACGCAGCGCCCAGATCCGACGGTGATGGGCGCGTTTTCGGGGCTGGAAATCGCCTGTTGGGACATTTTGGGCAAGTCGCGCGATAGGCCCGTTTGGGCGCTTTTGGGCGGTAAGATGAATGACCGCGTGCGGGCCTACACCTATCTTTATCCACTGCCGCATCACGACATAAACGCGTTCTGGACCTCGCCCGAGATGGCGGCGGAATCTGCGCTGGATGCGGTGGCGCGCGGCTATACGGCGGTGAAATTCGACCCAGCTGGCCCTTACACAATGCGCGGTGGCCATCAGCCGGCCATGTCGGATATTTCCATGTCAGTCGCGTTTTGCAAAGCGATCCGCGAGGCGGTGGGCGATAAGGCCGATTTGCTGTTCGGCACGCATGGGCAGTTCAACACCCATGGCGCGATCCGGTTGGGCCAAGCCTTAGAGCCCTATGCCCCGCTTTGGTATGAAGAGCCTATTCCGCCCGACAATCTGTTGGAGTTCGAGGCTGTTGCCAAAGCCGTGCGTATCCCGATTGCCACGGGCGAGCGGATGACCACCAAGGCCGAATTCGCGACGGTTCTGCGCACGGGCGGGGCCAAGATCATGCAGCCCGCTTTGGGTCGTGCGGGTGGCATCTGGGAGATGAAAAAGCTCGCCGCCATTGCCGAAGTCTTCAACGCCGAAATGGCGCCGCATCTTTACGCAGGGCCTGTAGAATGGGCCGCGAATATCCATCTTGCGACCTCGATCCCGAACCTGCTTTTGGCCGAAACCATCGAGACGCCGTTCCATGACGCCTTGATCAAAGGCGCAATCAAAGTGGAAGACGGCTACATTATCCCGCCAGAAGCGCCGGGTCTTGGGATTGAGTTCGACGAGGCACTGGCGAAAGCGCATCCCTATTCGGGGACGGGCCTACATTTGGAAATGCAGGACGATCCTTGCAACTACTCGGATGGCAATAGTTTTGCGGGTGGAGCGCCGGTCAAGACAGACTAGCGCGCGTTCTCGGATTCAAGGCGCTGCTTGGCGATATTCTCGAAACGGTCTGACTTTAGCTTGTCGGTCAGGCTTTCCTCAACATAGCTTAGATGCGCCTCAACCGCGGCGCGCGCTTGTTTCGGATCGCGCGCCATCAGCGCGTCGCGGATCGCGCGGTGCTGGTCGAGCAGCAGATCGCGCGTTGCGCGTTGCTTGAACATCATCTGGCGATTGTAAAACACGCCCTCGCGCAAAATCTGAAACATCGCGCGCATCATATGCAGCATCACGACGTTATGGCTGGCCTCGATAATGGAGAGGTGAAATTCCGCATCAAGCTGCGCCTCTTCCGCCGGATTTCGTTTGGTATGGGCGGCTTCCATCTTGCCAAAGATCGTGTCGATCACTTCCAGATCGGTGTCTGACGCAAATCGCGCGGCACGCTCGGCGGCCATGCCCTCCATATCGCGGCGGAAATCGACATAGTCGAACACGGCCTCATCATGGGACGCGAAAAGGCTGACCAAAGCGTCCGAGAAGGCGGCACTGACCACTTCGGCCACATAAATTCCGGCGCCCGCTTTGGTGGTCAACAGGCCCTTGTCTTGCAAAACGGCGATGGCTTCGCGCAAAGACGGGCGCGATACGCCCATCCGTTCCGACATTTCACGCTCGGCTGGCAGACGCTCTCCGGGGCGCAGGATGCCGCGCAGGATCAAAAGCTCGATCTGGCGCACAACGGAGCTGGAAAGTTTCTCGGCTTCGATCTTTTGGAAGGGCATGTCACCTCGCTGGAATTGGTAAAATCATATGACCAACGGCGCGAGGCGGCAATAAAAAACGGCCCGCATAAGACTACGGGCCGTTTTGAGATCGCGGGGAGGATCAGGCCGCGTTGGGGCGGATCACGATCTCGACGCGGCGGTTTTGCGCGCGCCCTTCTTCAGTCACGTTCGAGGCGACGGGCTGGGTTTCCCCTTGCCCGAAGGAGCGAATGCGCGTGGTTGGCACGCCCGCATCCTCAAGAATATAGGATACAGAGCTCGCGCGACGCTCCGACAGATCGAAATTATAGTCGCTGCTGCCTGTGTCGTCGGTATGGCCCACGATGCTGACGGTCGTGTCAGGATAGTCGTTCAAATTGGCGGCCACCGCGATCAGGTCTTGGCGCAGATCGTCGCGCAATTGCGAGCTGTCGACAGCAAAGAGCAGATCTTGCGGCATGGTCACACGCAGCTCTGATCCGGTATTGGTGATCTCGATATCCTCGTTGGGGATGTCGCGGCGCAAGTCTTCGGCCTGCTTGTCGAGCTGGTTGCCGATGACGCCGCCAAGGGCCGCGCCGATCGTCGCACCGACGACGGTTTTGCCGAATTTATTGTCACTGCTGGACGCACCAAACAAGCCGCCCAGACCTGCGCCTATCAGCGCGCCGGTTTGCGATTTATTGGTCGGGCCTTCGAGGCTGTTCGTTGTGCATGCGCCAAGCGAAAACGCCGCCACAGAGGCGAGAATTATGGATTTAATAGTCATGTTACCTGCCTTGGTTTTTCTGCTCCCGCCGGTTTTCCGGCGTGGTTTATGACCGAGACCATACAGGTTTTGGGAGCGTTTGTGAATCCCCAAAGGCGCGACCGGCAGCGAATTGCCGCCGGTCTGGCTCGTATTTTAGGCCGCGTTGGGGCGGATGATGATCTCCACGCGGCGGTTTTGCGCGCGGCCTGCAGCATTTGCATTGGACGCGACGGGTTGCGCCTCACCTTGGCCCACGGTGCGCAATCTGCCGCCTGAAACGCCTGCATCTTGCAAGACATTTGCGACAGCGCGCGCGCGCCGCTCGGACAAATCGAAATTGTAGCTCTCAGATCCGCTGCTGTCAGTGTGGCCCACAACAATCACCGCGCTATCGGGATAGTCGCGCAGATTGCCAGCCAGCGCGCGCAGATCGCTTTGCAGATCACCGCGCAACCGATCGCTATCGGTGGCAAATAGAAGGTCTTGCGGCATGGTCACGCGCAGCTCGGAGCCGGTGTTGACGATGCCGATCTCGTCACTGCCAATATCACGGCGCAGGTCGCGTTCTTGCTTGTCGAGCGAGTTGCCAATTGCACCGCCGACAGCTGCGCCAATCGCCGCACCGATGGCTGTTTTCTCAAGATCCTGATTGCTGGTGGCCGCGCCCAGAAGCCCGCCGATTGCAGCACCAATGCCCGCGCCTTGCTTGGTTTGGCGGTTCGGATCATCGGGGCTCACAGAGCAAGCCGTCAACATCATGGCCGTGGCCGGAATAGCTAGAATAGCAGCAGGTTTCATATCTCAGGTCCTTCGTGTCTGGTCGCGCTTTGCGACAAGTAGGAGCTATAGATCGGTACTCTGACGCGCATATTCAACGCACGGTTTCGTGTAGGCAGGCGAGATACCGCCCGCCGCATCACATCTTTGAAACACAAGCTTTTGGCAATTTTCAGCCCGCATCTTTATGTGCGGTCTCATAGGCAAGCATGGCGCGTTTGACGGGCAATCCCCAGTGATAACCGCCCAAACCGCCCGATTTTCGCAAGGCGCGGTGACATGGGATCAGCCAGCCAATCGGGTTGCGACCTACCGCTGTGCCCACCGCGCGCACGGCTTTTGGGTTGCCCACGGATTTGGCAATTTCGGAATAAGTTGTGACCTGACCGGACGGGATCGACAGCAATGCCTCCCACACTTTGATCTGAAACGGAGCGCCAATCAAATAGAGCGGCGCTTTTGCGTCAGGGTCGGAACTCGCGCCAAACGCGGTCTCCACCCAGCCGCGCAACATGTCTTTATCCTCGACGAATTGCGCCTTGGGCCAACGCGATTTCAGGTCTTCCATTGTCGCATCCTCGGAGGTCTCGGACGCGAAGCCTATGCCACAAATCCCGTGTTCGCTGCCCATCACCAAAGCGGGGCCGAACGGGCTGTCAAACCAGCCCCAACGCAGGGTCAGCCCGTCGCCTTGGCGCGCAAACTCACCGGGGCTCATCGCTTCCCAACGCACAAACAGATCATGCAACCGCCCGCTTCCAGACAGGCCCACCGCATTTGCGGTCTCGAGCGTTGTGAACTGCGCCTCAAGCAGAGATTTCGCGTGGCCCAAAGCCAGATATTGCTGAAACCGCTTAGGCGACACGCCGGCCCAACGGCTGAACACACGCTGAAAATGCGCGGGGCTCATCTGCATTTGGGCCGCCAAAGCCTCTAGCGTCAGCTCCGCGCCATCGCTCGCATCAATCGCATCAATCGCGCGTTTGACCAATCCGTAGTGATAGGTGGTTTGCAGATCGTCATTCATGGCCGTTACCTTTTGCAGCATTTGACCAAGACTAGCTTGATCTGGCCTGCGGGCGCGACCCGAATGATGCGCAAAGGCGGGCGGCTTGAGGTTTAGCCCGCGTATAAATCTTGCAAGGAAAGCCCCGCAGCTGCGGCTTCAAAACCGCGCAGGCAAGGGCGAGGCGCTTTCAGGTTTGGATCAAGCGCGTCGAAAAAGCGCGCGAGCCGGTCGTCATTTTCATCCTCTATCTCAGGTTGAAGCGCCTTGTCGGGACATAGGCTTTCGACCCATAAACCATTCGCCCGGATCAAGCTGTGATGTTCTAGCATGACATGCAGTACGGGCCCATCGCAGGCGACATGATCAGGCTCAAACCGCTCTGAGCCACGAAGATCACCAGCCTCAACCAACATCTGGCCATGCCCGAAAAACAACTCGACCTTCCAACCCGTGACCAAAACCCTGTGCCCAGCCAAAGTCTGAGTTGCGGAGGGGCTATTGGCACATAGGCTTACCGCGCCCGCCGCGCGCCAATCTTGCAGGTCTTTGCCCGCCCAAATCACCTCTTGATAGCCGTGATCGAGTGTTCTCACCCGGTCGCCCGCTCGCAACCAGTCAATCGGAACCGGGCCGTCATCGGTATCTATCACTGTGCCGGAGGCAAAGCCCGATTGGACGTCAAAGAGAGGCCGTTGCTGCGGCGCGTATTGAATGGTTTGAAGCGCGAGTGATGTCATATCCACACCATGGCGAGGTTTCGGTAAATCAAGCGCTAAGAGGGGCGGGGCATTCGCCTAAAACTTGAGACACCTCGCCCTCTTGCTCCGCCGCGATCAAGCGGGCATACCCCCGCCCATGGCACGCCAGCTCGACTATCATACGATCCACGAGATCTTTACCCGATTTCGGGCCTCTGATCCTGAGCCAACAGGTGAGTTGGATCACACCAACGCCTACACGCTTGTTGTAGCCGTCGCATTGTCCGCACAAGCCACAGATGTGGGCGTCAACAAGGCCACGAAAGAGCTGTTCAAGATCGCTGATACGCCCGAAAAGATGCTGGCTTTGGGCGAAGAAGGCGTGACCGAGCATATCAAGACGATCGGGCTCTATCGCAATAAGGCGAAGAACGTCATCAAGTTGAGCCAAATTCTGGTCGATGATTATGGTGGCGAGGTGCCATCTTCGCGCGCGGCTTTGATCTCGCTTCCCGGTGTCGGGCGCAAAACGGCCAATGTCGTGCTGAATATGTGGTGGAGCCATCCCGCGCAGGCTGTGGACACGCATATCTTCCGAATAGGCAACCGCACCGGGATTTGCCCCGGCAAGGATGTTGATCAAGTCGAGCGCGCGATTGAAGATCATATCCCGGTCGAGTTTCAACACCACGCCCATCATTGGCTGATTTTGCACGGCCGCTATATTTGCAAAGCGCGCAAACCCGTTTGCGCCAATTGCATCATCCGCGATCTGTGCCCTTCTGAGGAAAAGACGATATGACGAAACAGTTTCAAGTCGTAGGCATTGGCAACGCGATGGTTGATGTTCTGTGGGAATGCCCTGATGCGTTTCTGGAGCAAAACGGTGTCGAAAAAGGCATAATGCAACTGACTGATCTGGCGCGCGGGGTGGAGCTCTATGCCGCGATTGGGCCCGCATTGGAGATATCTGGTGGCTCGGCTGCAAATACCATTGCGGGCATTGCCCATCTGGGGGGCAAGACAGCTTATGTCGGCAAGGTCAAAGACGACCAGCTCGGCGCGATTTTCGCCCATGACTTGCGTGCGCAAGGCGCAGTTTATGAAACGCCGCTCGCGCCGAAAGATCATGAGGCAGAGACAGGGCGTTGTATTGTGCTAGTCACGCCTGATGGCGAGCGGTCGATGAACACCTATCTGGGTGTGACAGAATTCTTGAGCCCGGCTGACATTGACGCCGCTCAAGCCGCTGATGCCGAATGGCTTTACCTCGAAGGATACCGCTTTGACGGGCCAGACTCGGTTGCTGCCTTTGATAAGGCCATTGCAGCGTGCGAGAGCGCGGGTGGGCGCATTTCTCTCACGCTGAGCGATCCGTTTTGTGTCGACCGCCACCGAGACGCGTTTCGCGCTTTGATCCAAAATCATGTCGATCTCTTGTTTTGCAACCGCGCCGAGATGATGTCGATGTATCAGGTCGATGATTTTGACGCAGCGTTGGCGCAGGCCGCCGCGGAAGTTGAGATCGTTGCCTGCACCGATAGCGAAAACGGCGCGCATGTTCTGTCAGGCGACGCGCGCTGGCACGCGCCAGCAATGCCAGTGGACATCATCGATGCCACGGGTGCGGGCGATCTTTTCGCGGGCGCGTTTCTTTGGGGGCTCACCCAAGGATATGATCTTGAAACATGCGGCCGCATGGGCTGTGTCGGCGCGTCTGAGATCATCAGCCATATCGGTGCAAGACCACAGGCCGATCTGAAGACGCTCTTCAAGGACCAAGGTCTGATCTGAGATGGCAGCCGTCGGATGCCTCCGGCGGGGATATTTTTGGGTCAATGAGAGACTAACTGAAATTTAATCTTCCGCATGCAATTTGCGGTCACGGTACAGGCGGGGACGCCGATGGCCGTGGTCGGTGAGAGAGGCTTGCCTCCTTACTGAAGCGGGCGCGGCCATTTGGTGGCGCCCGCTTTTCCTTTGGGCGCCGCGCAATTTCTCTCATTGACCCTCAAATATCCCGGGGAGGCGACCGCAGGGAGCCGGGGCAGAGCCCCGTCGCGCCACTAGCTGCCAAGTTTTGCGTGAACTTCAGCGAGATCAATCTCGCCAATTGGCATTTTATTGCCCGGGTTCTCGAAGTCGTATTTGAACAGATTGAAATCGCGTTTGTAGATTTCATAGACCAGATGCATCGACAGATCGTCGAAATAGTCTTCGATCGGGTGGGCGCGTTTTGGGCCGTGGCCTTCAGACTCGTTGAACCTTGGGATTTCAGAAACTGTCACGGGATGCGCCGTTTCCACCGCATCCATCACTGATTGCATGCCGTCATTGAACGTCTCGGTGAAGAAAATATTGTCGTATTTTCCACCATTTACGATGAAGGTCGAGATATGGCCCGACATGGCGGACCAGTGAATGTCGGGATCCATCGGGCGGCGCCAGCGGATGGTGTCGCGCGCAAACAGCAAGAACCGCCGAAAGCTCTTGATCTGGTCAAACTCGAACCCGGATTCTGGATCGCCGACTTCAATGCCGTATTTCTGGATCAGCAGAGGCACCAGATTGCCGCGATAGCGTTTGCCGTTGCGCTGGATGCCGCAGATTTTGTCAAAGAACGAACTTAGAATGCGCCCGTAGGGGTTTCGCACGCAGGTGAAAGCGTAAGACGCGTGGCTGGTGACGTTTTTCTCGATCTTGGGCTGGCTCTTCTCGATGGCCCATTTATGCAGCTTTCCCGTTGCGTCATGGATGTCGCCGTCGAAAAACTCGCCGTGATCGGAATAATACATAATTTGGCCAATAGACGAGCAGGCGCATTTCGGCACGACCCTATAGACCATGCTTTCACTTTCCGTCATCCACGTTCCGGGAAACCCCATGCGCGATACCTCGTCTTTCTTCGATGCAGCTTGTTGTTTACGTTTTAGCCACAATTCCAACTACAAAAGCATTACCACTCTGTTTATTCAACAGTCTCTGGGGTTAAATGCCTCTAGCTGACAACAAATTACGACGAAGCCGGGGCCAAATTCCAGATGGCAAAAATTGCCTTCATCTTGCTGTGTCATAAAGACCCCGAAGCGATCATCCAGCAGGCGGAGCGCTTGACGGCGGCGGGTGATTTCATGGCGATCCATTTCGATGCGAGCGCGGACCCTGATGCTTACCGTCAGATCCGGCAAAGCCTTGATGACAATCCCAATGTCGCTTTCGCGCGCAAACGAGTGAAATGCGGCTGGGGTGAGTGGTCATTGGTGCAAGCCACGTTGCACGCGATGCGCGCAGCGGTCGATGAGTTCCCGAGGGCCACGCATTTCTACATGCTGTCAGGCGATTGCATGGCGATCAAATCGTCGGAATATGCGCATGAATTTCTCGACAATGATGACGTCGATTATATCGAAAGCTTCGACTATTTCGCCTCAGACTGGATCAAGACGGGGATGAAGGAAGAGCGCTTGATCTATCGCCATTGGTTCAACGAGCGCACGCGGAAATGGTTGTTCTATAAATCCTACCACTTGCAACAAAAACTTGGGCTAAAGCGCGAGATCCCTGCTGATTTGCAGATGATGATTGGAAGCCAATGGTGGTGCCTGCGCAGGCGCACGGTGGAATGGGTTTTGGATTTCGCGGCTGAGCGGCGCGATGTGATGCGGTTCTTCCGCACGACTTGGATCCCCGATGAGACGTTTTTTCAGACCTTGGTGCGCCATCTGGTGCCCTCCTCCGAGATCAAGACGCGCACGCTGACGTTTTTGATGTTCACCGATTACGGCATGCCCGTGACGTTTTATAATGATCACTATGACCTTTTGTTGAGCCAAGATTTTCTTTTTGCGCGCAAGGTCTCGCCCGATGCGTTGGAACTCAAAGAGAGGTTGGGCGATCTCTATGCCTCTGACCGGATGGATTTTCAGACCTCGAATGAAGGGCAGACTTTGTTCAAGTTCCTCACCGGGCGCGGGCGGATTGGTCGCCGCTTTGCGCCGCGCTTCTGGGAGCGGCAAGCGAGCCTTGGGCGCGAGCGCGATTTGATGGTGATTGCTTGCAAGAAATGGCATGTCGCCAAGCGACTTTTGTCGCGCATTACCGAGCGGACGGGCTATCGCGGTGTTGAATATCTGTTCGATGAAGAGGATACCAACCTGCCTGATCTTGGCGGTATCCAGTCGACGCTGGACAAGCGCACGCGGCACCGCCGCGCGCTGCTGCGCCTGCTCTATGATCATTTCGAGACCAACCGGATGGTGATTTGTCTCGACCCGTCAAATCTCGATCTGATGCATGATTTCTTCGAGGACAGCGCGACTGTCAGGCTGTTGGAAATCGAGTGCGATTTCAAAGACGACTATCTTTTGGGCCACGCGATGCGGGTCGGACTGGCGGGGGAAATGACACCGCAAGATACAATCGACAGGCTCTTGCCGACTTTGCGCCAGAACTTCCTGTTTGAGAGCGATCAGATCAAGGACGCGGAATTTTCGCAGTTTTTCCGGGTGAGTGAGCGGCAGAGCAAAGACGAGAATATTGGCCCCCTGACCAGCTTTTTGGAGGTTGCCGATGACACTGCGAAAGATATCCTGTCCGTTGATTATCTGTTTGAGGATTAAGACATGCCCTATGCCTATGATGACGAGAACATCTTTGCCAAAATCCTGCGCGGTGAGATCCCGAACCAAACTGTGATGGAAACCGAGCATACTCTGGCCTTTAACGATATCTCGCCTGCCGCCCCGACGCATGTTCTTGTGATCCCGAAGGGGGCATATGTTTGCTACGATCATTTCGCGCAAGAGGCCTCGGATGCTGAGATCGTGGATTTCACGCGCGTCGCTGGTCGGATTTGTGCGCAGGCCGGATTGCAGCCAGGCGAGGGCGGGCAGGGCTACCGGGTGATTTCCAATGCGGGCGCAGACGGTGTGCAGGAAGTGCCGCATTATCATTTGCATATCATTGGCGGGCGACCTTTGGGACGGATGATCTCGAAGCCTGTTTGATCAAACGGCGCGCCTGCGGCGCATTCGATCGTCTTTTGAAGGGCTTTGCCCTCGTCCCTTCGGTCCTCACCCAAGGTTATTTTGGAACAATGAAGTGGATTTGGGGTTTGCCGCCGCGCGGGGCTGGTTTAGTGTCGCGATGCTTGGCCAATGAGAGGATCCCGCGATGGTAACCGCCGCTCCAGAGACGCAGATTGTCGATCAATTCCGTATCAATTGCGATGGCGGCGAGGGTGCGCTGGGCCATCCGCGTGTTTGGTTGCAGATCCCGCACGAGAGCGGATTTGTTGAGTGCCCTTATTGCGACAAAAAGATCATTCACCGCGATTATGAAGGTAAGGTCTAGAGCGCGAGGAGTGCGAGGACTGCGTTGGGTATAAACAGCCAGCCTTGCGGGATGATTTTGTAGCTGGTGCCAAGGGCAGGGGCGGCGAGAATGCCCGCCAAAGCAATACCGCCTGCGAGCAGCGCTGTGGCGATAATCATTCCGGGCAAATCAAACCAAAGAGCGATGAGTGGCAGGATGCCAAGCAGAAGGATGGCTGCTGTGACCATATGCCAGCACATCCACATCGTGGCCATGACAGTGTGCGGCAGGCCCTCATGCGCGCGCAGGGGTTTTGCGATGGAGTGACCTCCGGCAAAGAAATGAAGAGCGGTCCATGCAAAGCCAAAACCGGCAGTCAAATAGGCGAAGAGCGGGGACATGGTGGTCCTCCCTTTGTGGTGGTTGTCTTCAGAGGGCTCCGATTGCGGCGCTAAAGGAAGGTGGCAGGGTGACGCAGAGCGGCTTCGACAAAAAGAGGCTCGTGTTCAATTCTGACCTCCAGTAGAGATAGGATATGTCAGGTAGGGGGATTGAGATGGCCGAAATTCAGTTTGGAAAAGGGCATCACCTGCATCTGATCGATGGCTCGGCCTTTATCTTTCGCGCCTATCATGCTTTGCCGCCGCTGACGCGGAAATCGGATGGCTTGCCGATTGGCGCCGTGTCGGGCTTTTGCAACATGTTGCAGCGCTATGTCGAAGGCAATGCGGGCGGGGATGTGACACATGTGGCGGTGATATTCGATAAGGGCAGCCATACATTTCGCAACGATATGTATGACCAATACAAGGCCAACCGTGATGCGATGCCGGAGGATTTGCGCCCGCAGATGCCGTTGACGCGACAGGCCACCCTTGCGTTCAACATCGCCTGCGAAGAGATGGAAGGCTATGAGGCCGATGATATCATCGCGACCTTGGCCGTTCAGGCGCGCGAATTGGGTGGGCGGTGCACGATTATCTCATCCGACAAAGACCTGATGCAGCTGGTCGGTGGCGGGGTCGAGATGTTTGACGCGATGAAGAACCGCGTCATCGATGTGGAAGGCGTAGAAGAGAAGTTTGGCGTCGGGCCAGAGCGTGTGGTCGATGTGCAGGCTTTGGCGGGTGACAGCGTTGATAACGTGCCCGGAGCGCCTGGCATTGGCGTCAAGACGGCGGCGCTTTTGATCAATGAATATGGCAATCTCGAAGACCTTCTGGACCGCGCTGAAGAGATCAAGCAGCCCAAGCGGCGCGAGAGCCTGATTGAGAACCGCGCGCAGATTGAGCTGTCGAAACGGTTGGTACAGCTTGATTGCGAGACGCCTTTGACTTTCTCAATCGATGATTTGGAAGTGCGCGATCCTGAGCCTGAAAAGCTGCTCGGGTTCTTGGCAGAGATGGAGTTTCGCACGCTCACCAAACGCATTGCCGATAAGCTGGGCGCGGAAGCTCCGGTGATTGAGGACGCGGTCCCAATGAAGGCAGATGCGCCTGAAATGCCCGATTTCGCGGAGGCCAAATACGAGACTGTGCGCGATGCGGCCGCTCTACAGGTCTGGATCGATCTGATCTATGAGCACGGGTTTGTTGCGATTGATACCGAGACGACGGGGCTCAACGATATGACCGTCGATCTGGTCGGTATCTCGCTGTGCGTCAATGCGGGTCATGCGTGCTATATCCCGCTGACCCATAAGCAAGGTGGCGGCGATCTGTTCGGCTCGGCGGAGCTATCTGAGGGTCAAATGGCGCTAGAGGCGGCGCTTGATCTGTTGCGGCCTGTTTTGCAGGATCCGAGCATTCTGAAGATCGGGCAGAACATGAAATACGACGCCAAGATTTTGGCGCGTTACGATGTGGATATCGCTCCGATTGATGACACGATGCTGATCTCTTACGCGCAGCATGCGGGGCTTCATAACCACGGGATGGACGGGCTGTCGGAGCGCTATTTGAGCCATACGCCCATCGCGATCAAATCGTTGCTGGGCACTGGCAAATCCGCGATCACCTTTGATCTGGTGCCAATAGATGAGGCCACGCCATATGCCGCGGAAGATGCCGATATCACCTTGCGGTTGTGGCAACTTCTCAAGCCGCGTTTGCATCAGGCCAAGGTCGCGACGGTCTATGAAACTCTGGAGCGTCCTTTGGTGCCTGTTTTGGCACAGATGGAGCGGCATGGCGTCAAAGTTGACCGCGATACGCTGAGCCGGATGTCCAACGCCTTTGCGCAGAAAATGGCGGGGCTCGAGGCGGAAATTCATGAGCTTGCGGGCGAGAATTTCAATGTAGGGTCACCCAAGCAGCTGGGTGAAATCCTGTTTGACAAGATGGGGATCGAAGGCGGCAAGAAGGGCAAGACGGGGGCGTATTCAACTGGTGCGGACGTGCTGGAAGACCTTGCGATTGAGCATGATCTGCCGGGCCGTGTTCTGGATTGGCGCCAATTGTCGAAACTGAAATCGACCTACACGGATGCGCTGCAAACCCATATCAATGGCGATACTGGGCGGGTGCATACCTCTTATTCGATTGCGGGCGCGAATACGGGCCGTCTGGCCTCGACTGATCCGAACCTGCAAAACATCCCCGTGCGGACAGAGGAGGGCCGCCGCATTCGTGAAGCCTTTGTGGCGGAGCCCGGCAATAAGCTGGTCAGTCTTGACTATAGCCAGATCGAGCTGCGCATTCTGGCCCATGTCGCAGGCATTGATGCGCTGAAGCAGGCGTTTAAGGACGGCCATGATATTCACGCCATGACCGCATCAGAGATGTTTGATGTGCCTTTGGATGAGATGACACCGGATGTGCGGCGCAAAGCGAAGGCGATTAATTTTGGCGTGATCTACGGTATCTCCGGCTTCGGCCTCGCACGCAATCTGCGGATACCACGCAGCGAGGCGCAGGGTTTTATCGACCGCTATTTCGAACGCTTCCCCGGCATTCGCACCTATATGGATGACACGGTGCAATTTGCCAAAGATCATGGCTATGTGCAGACGCTATTTGGGCGCAAAATCCACACGCCAGAGATTTCTGCGAAAGGGCCCGGTGCGGGCTTCGCCAAGCGCGCGGCGATCAATGCGCCTATCCAAGGCACCGCCGCCGATGTGATCCGCCGCGCGATGATCCGTATGCCAGATGCCATTGCCGATTTGCCCGCAAGGATGCTGCTGCAAGTGCATGACGAGCTGATTTTTGAGGTGCCCGAAGACAGTATTGATGCCACGATCACCCGCGTGCGCGATGTGATGGAGAACGCCTCCGATCCGGCGGTGAAATTCGACGTGCCTTTGGTGGTTGATGCGGGCCAAGGCGACAATTGGGCCGAGGCGCATTAGATGCGGGCGATAAGCGAGTATATCCTCGCCTCCTGGCGCAGATCATGGGCGATGTTGCATTGGATTTTGATGGTGATTGGCGTGATTTTCATGTTGTTGCCGTTTGTCTTTGCCGCCGAACAGCGCAATTTTCTGGCAAGCTCTGTGCAGGTAGATGCGCAGGTTGTGGGCATGGAAGTCGATGAGCGGGAAGGTAAGCCGATCTATCGACCGATTTTCGAAGTCAGAACCGGAGATCAGAGCGCGCGCCACAATGGCGATGGTTGGGTCTCGCCAAAACCCCATGAGGTGGGTGAGCGGGTGACGGGCTTTTTGCACAACACGCGCTCGACGATCCGCACCGAGAAGATGATGGCCGTTTTCGAGAGTATCGGGCAGGTCTTTCGGACAGTGGGTCTGTTTCTATCAGGAGCTGGCATGGCGCTTTTCGCTATTCGCAGAGGCAGAAAAGCGGCTTGAAACGGTGCTTCAGGCGCTCTTCTCTGAGGTCATTTCATCCAAAGGTTCTGAGATCGTAGCCGTCGGGCATTTGCACGCCAGATAGACATATTTGCGGATGATAGGTCCGGCAAATAAGATCACAAGAAAAGCGACCGGCCAAGCTGTCGTCCAGCCTCCAAGCCAGACATGCATGAAGGCTGCACTTAGACCCGCCATCTTATACGTCATCACGCCGCACACGATCGAAGACATCACCGCTGAGGTGATGGCGCTAAACAGCACAAGGGCAACAAGTGGGCGCGAAATCATGGCAGAATCCTTTGGTTGCCTTTCTAAATAGTCGTGCAGTGAGGCAAGAAATAGAGGCAGAGCGCACGGTATCTGTGCATGAATGCAGGGTGACCCAGCGTTTCTTGGCCCCCAGTGCTGCCGCTCACGCTGTTCTGACGGGTTTGTGAGGTTTCAGGCCCGATCTCGACGGTCTTCTGAGGCAAAGAAATCGCTTAATTTCTGGCCCTCGACAGGCTCAAACAGGCCAATTTGCTGCATTTCCGTGATCCGGTCCACGCGGAACATTCGAAAATCCGCTCGGAATTCGCACCATGCCACCAAGGTCCAGACGGCCCCCCAAAACCAAATGCCAAGCGGTCGGACTGCGCGCTCGGTATTGGCACCGTTTTGGTCGGTATAGGCAATGCGAAGACGCATCTGGTCTTCGACATGGGCCTCAATCGCGTCAAGGCGCTGTCGCAGCGCGTCATTCATACCGCTAGGCGCCATTGCGTGAACATGCACAGATTTCGCTTTCGCCAAAGCATCAGAAGGCAAGACGGTCTCGATCTTCTCAAGCGCGTTTTCGGCGCCTAAAGCCATCGCCGCGCCGCCCCAAGCGCGAATGAGGCGGGCGCCTGCGACAAGGGCTGTGACTTCGGCACGGGTGAACATCAAAGGCGGCAGATCATAGCCGTCGCGCATCATGTAGCCCAAACCCGCCTCGCCATCGATCGGCACGCCATTGGCCATCAGATCGGCAATATCGCGGTAGATCGTGCGCGGCGAGACTTCTAGCTTGTCAGCCAGTTGCGCCGCAGTGGTCAGCCGACCGCTTCTGAGATGTTGGACAATCTGAAAGAGGCGGTCGGCGCGGCGCATAGTTTAGGCTGCCTCAAACAAGCCGATGGAATTGCCATCGGGATCGTTGCAATAGACAAACCGGCCAAAAGGCATAGCCACGATATCACCGTTGGAGGTGCCGCCCGCTTCAAAAACGCGGTCACGTGCGTCTTCGACCTTGCCGTCAATCGCCAGATGCACGGTTGGCCCGGAGCCATCGCGAGACGGTTTGCCCTCGTAAAGATGCCCGGCAATGCTTGTCGCGAAGTCCTTTGCGGGCAGGAAGGCAACAGGGTTTGGGCCCATCTGATCGACAGACATTTCCTGTTGCAGGACCGCGGAATAGAACTTCATCGCATTTCCCAGATTGCTAACCGGAATTTCGGCCCAGACGACAGCGTGTTGTGGGGCGGCGTGTTTTGGTTGGTCAGTCATTGGTAGTCTCCATCTGTTTTGAGTTGATGAAGTCCTAATGACATACC
>CAZCEW010000004.1:22056-46162 GCA_964497775.1 uncultured Rhodobacterales bacterium | reverse complement strand
TCAGTCATTGGTAGTCTCCATCTGTTTTGAGTTGATGAAGTCCTAATGACATACCCTTGCTGACAGCATACTGTCAGGAGTGTTCAGCTGGGAAGCTCTGATCCGCGAATAATCGGGAAAAATACGCCGCCAGACCAAAGCCCGAACCAATCTTCGCCCTCGTGATCATGGTGCACTCCGATATCGACGAGCCGGTAGAAACTCTTGCGATCGATCAACGCTTCAAGATTGCGGCGCACCAAAATGTAAGGCGACGGCTCGCCCGTCTCGTCATAGGCGATGCGGATTGGATGATCGGGACCGGCTGCGACGAAATCCTCGACATGGGTCTCGAAGGTCAGAACTTGGGTCGTGCCCGAGCCCGTGGCCTCAAAATCGAGCGCCACAAATGGCGCGTCATCGACGGTGATGCCGACTTTTTCGACAGGCGTGACAAGGAAGTAATCCTCGCCATCTTTGCGGATAATCGAGGAGAAGAGCTTAACCAAACCTTTACGCCCAATCGGGGTGCCAAGATAAAACCACGTCCCGTCGCGCGCGATCCGCATGTCCAGATCGCCGCAAAAGGGCGGATTCCAGCTCTCAACCGGGGGAATGCCGCGTTTTCCGGCCTCTTTGGCGCTGGCAGCGATGCTTTCGGCCGAGGGAAGGTCAAGACTTTGTGCACTCATAGATTTTGCCATTCCTAATTTTCGTCATATCTGCCTTTATAGGGATCAGTATAGCCGCCCAAGGAGCAATGTCATGGCCGAGACCAAAGATCTGGTAAAAGATATCGAAGCGCTTGGCGCGAAATTGGGCGAGGCGCGGGGCAGTATTGGCCAGGTTATCATCGGACAAGACGATGTCGTCGCGCTTTCGCTGACGGCTTTACTGTCGGGCGGCCACGCGCTTTTGATGGGTTTGCCGGGTCTCGGCAAAACGCTTCTCGTCGATACGCTATCGACCGTGATGGGGCTGTCGACCAACCGCGTGCAGTTCACGCCGGATTTGATGCCCGCAGATATTTTGGGATCGGAAGTTCTGGACACATCAGATGATGGCGCGCGGGCGTTTCGCTACATTGAAGGCCCGATTTTCGCGCAGCTTTTGATGGCCGACGAGATCAACCGTGCCTCGCCTCGGACGCAATCGGCGCTGCTGCAAGCGATGCAAGAACGATCCGTGACGATTGCGGGCAAGGATCATGCGCTGCCGGAGCCATTTCATGTGCTCGCCACGCAAAACCCGCTGGAGCAGGAAGGCACATACCCGCTGCCCGAAGCCCAGCTTGACCGCTTCTTGCTACAGATCAACGTCGACTACCCTGACCGCGCGACAGAGCGCGACATTTTGCTGGCCACGACGGGCAGCAAACTTGGCACCTCGACCACGGTCTTCTCGCCCAAGGAACTTATCGCGGCGCAAGACCTTGTGCGGCGGATGCCTGTGGGTGATGCGATTGTCGAGCAGATCCTCGATCTGGTCCGCGCTTGTCGCCCTGAGGAGGATGAGGCCACGGATCTGGTGCGCGAGACGGTGTCTTGGGGCCCGGGTCCGCGTGCGGCACAAGCGTTGATGCTGACGGTCCGCGCGCGTGCACTTTTGGAAGGCCGCCTCGCGCCGTCATCGGATGATGTGATCGCAATGGCGCAGCCTGTTTTGATCCACCGCATGGCACTGTCATTTGCCGCGCGCGCCGAGGGCCGTGTGCTGGCCGACGTCATCAATGATGTGGTGCACACAACAAGCAGCCGGAAAGCCGCCGCGTGAGCCAAACCTCCTCTAATGATCCGGCCACAACGCCCGCCGCTTTGCGCCACCGCGCCGAGGCACATGCCTCCGCGTTTCCGGCACTTTTGGCGAAGGCAGAGCATTTGGCCGCGACGGTTCTATTGGGGGAACATGGTCGGCGCAGAGCGGGCATGGGCGACGAGTTCTGGCAGTACCGCCCCGCCCAGCATGGCGACGGGTTACGTGACATCGACTGGCGCCGCAGTGCCAAAAGCGACGCGCATTTCGTGCGTCAAAAGGAATGGCAAGCCGCGCAATCGGTGATGCTTTGGGTCGATGACGCGCAGTCGATGAATTTCTCTGGCGGGCCGGACCGCCCCACCAAAGGCCACCGCGCGCGGGTTCTGGGGTTGGCGCTTTGCGTTCTTCTCAACCGTGGCGGAGAGCGCTTCGGTCTGGCCAATCGCGGCACACCCGCGCGTCGTGGCGAGGGTCACCTGGGCCGCATCGCGTCACATCTGATGAACGCCGATGGGGCGGAAGATTACGGCACGCCCAACGCGCGCGTTCTGCCCGCCAATTCGCGCGCTGTGTTTATGTCGGATTTCATGGGCGATCCTGTACCTGTCGAGCGCGCGCTGACGCAAGCCGCAGATCGCGGGGTCAAAGGCTCGCTGATCCAGATCCTGGATCCCGACGAAGAGGCCTTCCCTTATGACGGGCGCACCGTGTTTGAAAGCATGTCAGGCGCGGTGAAGTTTGAAACGCTCAAAGCCAAAGGGCTGCGCGATGCTTATCTGGACCGCTTGGCGGAGCGCAAAGCGCGGCTGAAAGATATCTCGCGCAAGACCGGCTGGCGGTTTCATTGCCATCACACCAATGATCCGGCGCTCTCCGCACTGTTGTGGCTTTACACCTCGCTGGATCGGGGCGCATAGATGGGTAATCTGGCCTTCACCACGCCGCTTTTGCTGCTGGCGCTGATCATCCTGCCAATCCTGTGGTGGCTGTTACGTGCCGTGCCGCCCGCGCCCATTCGGCGCAGATTTCCGGGCGTGGCGCTATTGCTGGGCCTCAATGATGATGAGACGCAAACCGATACGACGCCGTGGTGGCTGTTGTTGTTGCGCATGCTGGCCGTCGCGGCTTTGATTGCGGGCTTTGCAGGTCCCGTGCTGAACCCCGACCGCGAAGAGGCAGGCTCTGGCCCGCTTTTGGTGGTGATGGATGGCAGCTGGGCCTCTGCGCGCGATTGGTCGTCTAGGCTAGAGCATGCGCGCGAGATCATTGAAGATGCGGGCCGCGAAGGGCGTCCCGTGGCCACGGCGGTCCTAACCGACCCACCTGCAGGCGATCTGAGCTTTCAGGCCGCCAGCGCCGTGCTGACCCAATTGCCGGGCTTGCAGCCCAAAGCTTGGTCGCCTGAGGCGGGGCTCGATGAATGGACAGCGCGGTTGGGCGATAGCGATTTCGAGACGGTGTGGTTTTCTGATGGGTTAGCGCGTGACGGGCGCGCGGCGCTGATCTCAGCGTTCGAGGCGAAAGGCGCGTTGCGCGTCATCGAAGACCCGCGCGCCACCTTTGCTTTGCAACCTGCGCGCTTTCAGGACGGCACGATTGTTGTGCCCGCCATCCGTAGCCCCGCCAGCGGCGCGCGCGAGATAACTGTCACAGCGCTCGGTCCCGATCCCAATGGGATTGAACAGGTCCTCGCCACGGCGACACTTAACTTCGCAGCGGGTCAAGAGATGACGGAGACAGCGCTCGACCTGCCGACCGAGCTGCGCAACCGCGTGCGCCGGTTCGAGCTTGACGGCATTCGTTCCGCAGGTGCTGTCAGCCTCACTGATGATGCGCTGAAGCGGCGCGAAGTTGGGCTTTTGACGTCGCGCAGTGAACAAGAAGAGCAAGAGCTTCTGTCGCCACTGCACTATCTGCGCAACGCGCTGTCTCCTACGGCTGATCTGATTGACGGCACGCTGGACGAAATGCTTTTGGCCAACCCCGACGCGATCATCCTCGCTGATGTCGCGGTCTTGTCGCAAGGCGAGACAGATGCCTTGACCGATTGGATCAATGAGGGCGGTCTGCTGGTGCGTTTTGCAGGCCCGCGAATTGCTGCGACCGATCTGGAAAGCCGCGATCCTTTGATGCCTGTGCGCCTGCGCGCAGGCGGGCGCAGCGTCGGCGGTGCGATGAGCTGGGGGGCGCCGAAAAAGCTTCGCGCCTTTACCCGCGACAGCCCGTTCTTTGGCCTGCCCATCCCCGATGATGTAGAAGTGTCGAGCCAGGTTGTGGCCCAACCCGATCCTGATCTCGCAGACCGTACGATTGCGACGCTGGCCGATGGCACGCCTTTGGTGACGCGCAGATCACTCGGCGCGGGCCAGATCATCTTGTTCCATGTCACAGCCAATACCGATTGGTCGACGCTGCCTTTGTCAGGCCTGTTCGTGCAAATGCTAGAGCGCCTCGCGATCTCGACCCGGCCTTCGCAACTGGTCGCCGAAGATCTGGTAGGCTCCACATGGGTCGCCGAGGATGTGCTGGACGCGTTTGGCACAGTGCGCAGCACGGATGCGCTACCCGGAGTTGCGGGCGAGACGTTGGCTGCGCGCGCATTGGGCGCGGAGTTGCCGCCGGGTCTATATGCAGGCGGAGACCGCCGCGTGGCATTGAATGTAATCAGCGCAGACGAGACAATCGCACCTGCGGTCTGGCCTGATACGATCCCCGTCGAAGGGATGGAGCAAGCAGGCGAAACCGATCTCAAGGGCTTGTTGCTGATCTTTGGGCTTGGGCTGCTGGCGCTCGATATTATTGCGTCCTTGTTCTTGTCGGGCCGTATGCGGGGGCCACGTAATGTCACGGCTGGCCTTCTGGCGGTGATGTTGCTTTTGCCCAACCCGTCCGAGGCGCAGTCGGACGCCGCTGACTTGCTGGCGATAGAAGCCACGGCAGAGGTCGTGCTCGCCTATGTTCAAACCGGCGACGCCGCAATAGACCGCGTGTCACGCGAAGGTCTGGAAGGCCTGTCGCGCGGATTGAACCAACGCACATCTGTCGAGCCTGCAGCGCCGATCGCGGTTGATCTGGAAGCCGACGAGTTGTCCTTTTTTCCGATGCTCTACTGGCCCGTCTCCGAGACCCAGCGCGCGCCATCTCCTCAGGCCTATGCCAAACTGAACCGCTATTTGCGCACCGGCGGCATGATCGTCTTTGACACGCGCGACGCAAATTTGGGCGGCTTCGGATCCTCGACACCCGCAGGGCGCAAATTGCAAGCGCTGGCCCGTCCGCTGGATATTCCCGCGCTCGAGCCTGTGCCATCCGATCACGTCCTGACGCGCACATTCTATCTGTTGCAAGACTTCCCCGGACGCCATTCCAGCCGCGAGGTTTGGGTCGAGGCTGCTCCGGCGGATGCGGAAGCCGTCGAGGGCCTGCCGTTTCGCGATCTCAATGACGGGGTCACTCCGGTGTTGATCGGGGGCAATGACTGGGCTGCAGCTTGGGCAATCGATGCGCAAGGCCAGCCGCTTTACCGCGTCGGACGTGGGTTCGGTGGCGAACGGCAGCGCGAATTGGCGATGCGCTTTGGCATAAACCTTGTGATGCATGTGCTGACTGGCAATTACAAAAGCGATCAGGTCCATGTGCCCGACCTGCTAGAGCGGTTGGGGAACTGACGATGACAGATATCATCTTCGACCCGCTTCTGCCTTGGCCCGTCATTTGGGGCGCGATTGGCTTGATCACCGTCTTAATCTGCTTTGCGATCTATCGCGGGTTGTCCGGCTGGTGGCTGCGCGGCTTGGCTGCAGTGGTTTTGCTGACCGCCTTGGCCAACCCGTCTTTGCAAAATGAAGACCGCGATCCGCTCAGCGATATTGTCGTGATGGTGGTCGATGAAAGCGCCAGCCAGCGCCTGTCGGACCGCGAAGATCAAACCGCACAGGCAGTGGCCGCACTGAGCGAAGATATCACCGGGCGCGGCATGGATTTGCGCACTGTTACCGTCCCTGACGGTATTGGTGATGCGGGGACCGAGCTGATGACGGCGCTTAGCGACGTGCTGTCCGAGGAACCCTCCTCGCGTATTGCAGGCACCATTCTTTTGACCGATGGCCAATTGCACGACTTGCCACGCGCGCCTGCCTTGAGCGCGCCCATGCACACTCTGCTGACCGGATATGACAGCGATTGGGATCGCCGCCTGATCGTCCAAAACGCGCCTGCTTTTGCGATTCTGGACGAAGAAATCACGCTGCGGCTGCGCATCGAGGATCAAGGCAGCAGGCCCGCAGGCATTGATGAGATGACCAACATCTCCATAGCCATCGACGGGGAAGAGCCGAACTCCTACCGTGTGCCAGTGGGCGAAGATCTGGAACTGCCGCTGACCTTGCCGCATGGCGGGATCAACGTGATCCAGTTCCAGCTTGATGTCGCCGAAGGAGAGCTCACAGACCGCAATAATGCAGCTGTAGTCCAAATCAACGGCGTGCGAGACCGCTTAAGGGTTTTGCTCGTCTCGGGTGAGCCGCATGCGGGCGAGCGGACTTGGCGCAATCTTCTCAAATCGGATTCCGCCGTGGATCTGGTGCATTTCACCATTCTGCGTCCGCCTGAGAAACAAGACGGCGTGCCCGTCTCGGAGCTGTCGCTGATTGCCTTCCCGACGCGGCAGCTGTTCCTTGAGAAGATCGACGAGTTCGATCTGATCATCTTTGATCGCTACAAACGCCGTGGCATCCTGCCGATGGTCTATTTCGATTCAATCTCGGATTACGCGCGCAATGGCGGCGCGGTCTTGATCGCAGCAGGCCCCGATTTTGCGTCTGCCGACAGTATCTACCGCTCGTCCCTAGCAGAGGTCGTTCCCGCCATGCCAACGGCGCGCGTGTTCGAGCAAGGCTTTACGCCGACCATCTCAGAGCTAGGCAATCGCCATCCCGTCACCGAAGGGCTTAGCGCTTTTGCTCCGAACCCCAGCGCAGATGATCTGCCCGGTTGGGGCCGCTGGATGCGCCAGATCGAGGTTGAAGAAACCTCCGGCCACACGGTCATGAACGGCGTCGAGGACACCCCACTTTTGACCTTGGACCGCGTGGGTGAGGGGCGTGTCGCGCTGCTGGCTTCTGATCACGCATGGCTCTGGCATCGCGGCTTTGAAGGCGGCGGGCCGCAACAGGAACTTCTGCGCCGCTTGGCGCATTGGATGATGAAAGAGCCCGAGCTGGAAGAGGAAGCGTTAAGCGCGGTCTCTGACGGGCAATCCATGACCATCACGCGCCGCACATTGGCCCAAGAGGTCGGCACGCTAGAACTGACAACACCCAGCGGCGAGACCCAGAGCTTTGAGTTGACCGAGGATGCGCCGGGTCGGTTCTCCGCCGTGGTTGAAGGCTCGGAACAAGGGCTCTACCGTTTGGCGGAAGGCGAGCAGGAAGCAGTGATTGCGCTGGGCCCAGCCGCACCGCGCGAATTTGTCGAGACGATCGCAAGTGGCGAGAAGCTCAAGCCTTTGGTCGATCAGACCCGCGGCGGAATTATGAACCTTGAGGACGGTGTTCCAAGCCTGCGCATGGTAGGCGAAGGGCGCAATGCGGCGGGTCGTGGCTGGATCGGTCTGACCCCGCGCGACGCCTATCTGACGACATCCGTCACGGTCACGCCTTTGGTCTCTGTCTGGCTATTTCTGGCACTGGCCGCAGCTTTAAGCATCGGCGCATGGCTACGCGAAGGCCGCCGCTAGGCGCTACTTCAGTTTCAACGTGAAGGTCTTTGCGGCCCAACCATCGACATTATCGCGCGCGCGGATAATCACTTCGCTGACACCGTCAGGGACCGTGACGCCCGAGAGCGAGCGCGTAAAAGGTTGCTCGTTCTCATGCGGGTGATGCAGTTTGCGAAAGCCCAACTCAGTGCCGTCCGGCGCATTGATCGACCAGCCATCCGCATAGTGATCCCAGCCCGTATCAGGGTGGCGGATCGTGACGTCAAAGCTCCACGTGTCGCCAGATTTGCGCGCAGTCGCGGCCTCGATCAAAGCCGGATCGGCCCAAACGGGCAGAGCGGTCGCCAAAAATGCAGCGAGGAAAAGCGGTTTCATGTGGCCTCCTTTGGGTTGGTCTTGCCATCCGACAGATCCAACGTCTCGGATAATAATATCTCGCGGGCTTGAGAGCTAAATTCGCGCTGCCAGATCAAAAAAGCAACCATACAGGTGGCGATAATCAAGGCGGGCGCTCCCAAAAGCCAAGCCAATGCGCCAAGCGCGAAGTAAATCGAGCGCAATCCACGGTTGAAATTCCATGCCGCGCGGATGTTGATTTCTGCGGCTTGCGCCGCGCGCGGATAGGCCATGGGGTGATCTACATCATTGGGCACCGCCGCCATCACGACGGCGCAATAGCCAAACACGCGGTTCGCCCAGACGAATTTCAAAAACCCATGCGTCAGAAAAAGCGCTACAATCATAAGCTTAATCTGCCAGATCGCTTGCGGTGTATCGCGCCCGATAAATTCCGCCTCGACCCCGCGCAGGGCTTCTGTGTTGCCGACAACGGCCAAGAGTCCACCCAGAGCGATCATACAACCGGATGCGAAGAAGGCCGTGCCTTGGCGCAGATTGGCAACGATAGAGGCATCAAAGATGCGCGGCTCGCGGGTGACCATCTCTTGCATCCAAGCTCGGCGGTAATTCGCTACAATGACGGTCACGGACGGGCGTTTGGAACCGGGATGCTCGATCCACCAGCCAAGGCCGACCCAGCTGACCCATAAAAGAGCCAATCCCAGCGCATCTAACGGTCCCAAAAAGGAAAGGCGGCTCATAATATCCATGCCACGCACGCTATCTTGGATAAGCGAGACTTGCCATATCGCAAAATTGGTTATATTATTTTACCAATTACTGAATTTGGGAGGATTCGAAGATGGAAATGCCAATCCCCGATACCGCGATCATGGCTAAGAAAGCGCTTTTGGTCGACCGTTTATTGGCGGTCTTGCCGCGTGATGCGGTGATCCATGACGAATTCGCCACCCGCGCTTATGAATGTGACGCGCTGACCGCCTATAAATGCCCGCCGCTTTGCGCGGTGTTGCCGTCGTCGACGCAAGAAGTCTCCGATGTTTTGAAGATCTGCCACGAAATGGGCGTACCGGTCGTGCCGCGCGGCTCGGGCACCTCTTTGGCGGGCGGCGCTTTGCCTACGGCGGATTGCGTGATCCTTGGTGTGGCCAAGCTCAGCGACGTGCTCGAAACCAACTATGACGACCGCTATATCCGCGTGCAATCGGGCCGTACCAATCTGTCTGTCACAGGCGCGGTTGAGGAGCACGATTTCTTCTATGCTCCCGATCCCTCCAGCCAGTTGGCCTGCGCGATTGCAGGCAATGTCGCGATGAATTCCGGCGGGGCGCATTGCCTCAAATACGGCGTGACGACCAATAATTTGCTGGGTGTCACAATGGTCTTGATGGATGGCACGATCACCGAGATCGGCGGCGCGCATTTGGACGCGCCGGGCTATGATCTTCTGGGTCTGATCTGTGGCTCCGAAGGCCAGCTTGGCGTCGTCACGGAGGCCACGCTGCGTATCTTACGCAAGCCCGAGGGCGCGCGACCGGTTCTGATGGCGTTTGACGACAATGAAGTCGCGGGGGCCTGTGTTGCCGATATCATCAAAGCAGGCGTTTTGCCGGTGGCAATTGAGTTCATGGACCGCCCTGTTATTCGCGCGTCGGAAGATTTTGCGAAAGCAGGCTATCCTGATTGCGAGGCGCTTTTGATTGTTGAGGTCGAGGGTTCAGAGGCTGAGATCGACGAACAGCTCGGAGTAATTTTGCAAATTGCGCGCAAGCATAATCCGATTGAGCTACGCGAAAGCACCTCGCCCGAGGAAAGTGCGAAAATCTGGCTTGGCCGCAAATCTGCCTTTGGCGCGATGGGCCAGATCAACGATTATATGTGCCTCGATGGCACGATCCCGGTGTCGTCTCTGCCTCATGTGCTCAAACGCATTGGCGAGATGTCCAAGCATTACGGGCTCGATGTGGGCAATGTGTTCCATGCAGGCGACGGCAATATGCACCCGCTGATCCTGTTTGATGCCAATAAGCCGGGCGATCTGGAGCTCTGCGAAGAGATGGGCGCAGATATCTTGCGTCTTTGCGTCGAGGTTGGCGGTTGCCTGACCGGTGAACATGGCGTGGGCATCGAGAAGCGCGATCTGATGTTTGACCAATTTGCCGATGAGGATCTGGAAATCCAGATGAAGGTCAAAGACGTGTTTGACCCGGCATGGCTGCTCAATCCCGCAAAAGTCTTCCCGTTGAAAGCCTCACAAAGCCGCCGCGCGGCGTGAATTTGGAAAGCCTAGATCAATGTTGACGCCCAAATCTGAAGCAGAGCTCTCGGACGCCCTGAAATCTGCATCTTCTCCTCTACGCATCATTGGCGGCGGCACGCGACCTATTGGCCGCTCGAACGCGAGCGAAATGCTGTCGACCTCCAAACTCACGGGCATCGAGCTATACGAGCCCGGCGCTTTGACTATCGTGGCCAAAGCAGGCACGCCGATCCGCGATATTGAGGCCGCACTAGCCAAGGAAAACCAGCGCCTGCCATTCGAGCCGATGGATCACCGCGCGCTTCTTGGCACCAAAGGGGAGCCTACGATTGGCGGTGTCGTTGCGGCGAATGTTTCTGGCCCACGCCGCATTCAGGCCGGTGCGTGCCGCGACAGTCTGATCGGCGTGCGCTTTGTGGATGGCGCGGGCACTGCGCTGAAAAACGGCGGTCGCGTGATGAAGAATGTCACGGGCTATGATCTGGTAAAGCTGATGGCGGGCAGCTACGGCACGTTGGGCGTGCTATCTGAGGTCGGCTTTAAGGTCTTGCCCGGAATTGCCGCGACCGCGACTGTGACGTTGCATCACCAGCAATCCGAGGGCGCGATTGCGGCCATGTCCAAAGCGCTGGGCTCTCCGTTTGAGGTCTCGGCTGCTGCGTTTGACCCGGCATCTGGGTCCACGCATCTCCGCCTTGAGGGGTTTGGGGATTCAGTCGTCTACCGCACTGCGGAGCTGACAAAGCTATTGGGTGATCTAGGCGACATCACGACCGAGACCAACCCGGACAAGTCCAAAAAGCTGTGGGCAGATATTCGCGACGTCAAAGCGCTGACTGGTACTGAGGGCAATCTCTGGCGCATCTCGGTCAAGCCGTCTGATGGCGCGAAAGTGGCTTCAATATTGGGCGCGGTGCCATCGCTCATGGATTGGGGCGGCGGGCTGATCTGGGCGGCGATTGACCCCGCAATTGATCTGCGGACCAAGCTTGCGGGCATTCAAGGCCATGCGACGTTGATCCGTGGCGAAGGCTTCGCGACATTTCATCCAGAGCCCGCACCGCTTGCAGCAGTGGTGCAAGGCTTGCGTGACAAGTTCGATCCAAAAGGCCTGCTCAACCCCGGTTTGATGAGCGATCAGGTCGCCAGCATGGCCTAAGGCGATGAGCGAGGCTATCCCCTTCGTGATCGTGCCTTTTGCGATCTTCGCCCTGCTTGCGGCGATGAAACCCGGCAAGCTCTTTGTGGGGGTCTTTTGCCTATTGGCGCTCGCTTTGGTCTTGGTGTCGGTGGCAACAGGGTTATTTGGCGCACCGCGCGGGCCAGATGACTGGTTTTATGCATTGGGTATCGTCACGGCACTGACCTGTGCGCTAACGATGGCCTTGATTGGTGCCGCACAAGCTTGGCGCAGCTATCGGCTCAACGCGGGCAAATCGACCCATTATGGACCTCTTCTCATTTTCGCATCGGGGCCGCTGGTCGGCCTTTTCTTCATGCTCTTTTTCGGAGTTTAACCTATGCAAACCACCTTCACGCCCGAGCAATTGACCGACCCCGCCACCGCGCGATCGAACGAGGTGCTGCGCACTTGCGTGCATTGCGGGTTCTGCACCGCGACGTGTCCGACCTATCAAGTGCTTGGCGATGAGCTCGACAGCCCGAGGGGCCGGATTTACCTGATCAAGGACATGCTGGAGAACGACCGCAAACCCGATGCGCGGACGGTCAAACATATCGACCGCTGTCTGTCTTGCTTGGCCTGTATGTCGACCTGCCCGTCGGGTGTGCATTACATGCATCTGGTCGACCACGCCCGCGAATATATCGAGCAGCATTATGACCGCCCGTGGTCTGACCGCGCGCTGCGCTGGATCTTGGCGCGTATTCTGCCCTACCCGATGCGGTTTCGCGTAGCCCTTCTGGGCGCCAAAATCGGCCGGCCTTTCGCGGGCCTGATGCCTGACGCGCGGCTGAAAGCTATGCTGGAAATGGCACCCAAGACGATCCCGCCGGTGTCGCGAAATGATGATCCTCAGACTTTCCCGAGCGAAGCGCCCAAGAAAATGCGGGTCGCCTTGATGACGGGCTGCGCACAAAAGGCGCTCAACACCGATATTAACGATGCCACGATCCGGCTTTTGACCCGTCTGGGCTGCGAGGTTGTCGTGGCCGAAGGTGCGGGCTGTTGTGGCGCGCTGACCCATCACATGGGCAAGACCCGCGAAAGCCATGAAACAGCCGCCAAGAACATCCGCGCTTGGAGTGCCGAGATGCAAGGCAAAGGTCTTGATGCGATTGTGATCAACACCTCGGGCTGCGGCACGACGGTCAAGGATTACGGCCATATGTTCAGAAATGAGAGCTTGGCGTCCGAGGCGCAAGCCGTGTCCGAGATTGCGATGGATATCTCAGAAGTCTTGATGAAGCTCGACATGCCCAAAGGCGACGACAAGGGCCTGCATGTGGCCTATCACGCGGCGTGCTCGCTGCAGCATGGCCAACAGATCAAGACCTATCCGAAGGATTTGCTGAAAAACGCAGGCTTCACAGTGCTTGAGCCCGCCGATCCGCATCTGTGTTGCGGCAGTGCGGGGACGTATAATCTGATGCAGCCAGAGATTTCCAAACAGCTCAAAGACCGCAAGGTCAAAACGCTTGAGGCAAAGAACCCCGACATCATCGCCGCTGGCAATATCGGCTGCATGATGCAGATCGGGTCCGGCACCGATGTCCCGATTGTGCATACGGTCGAGCTGCTCGATTGGGCCACGGGCGGGCCTCAACCGCCTGCATTGACCGCAGGCCCGCGCGATGGATCTGTCCCGATCCTGCGCTAAAGCCGCCGCAATTTCGCCCTACCGCGCCTGTAGCCATGCTTCTATAGATGGGATGCGGAGGGCCTATGCGGCTGATTTTGAGACTTCTTTTGGTGCTGGCTATGGTCATGCCCTTGGCAAGCATTGCCAAGGCTGAAGATGCGTCGGGCCTTAAACGGCTCAATTCGCTCAATGGCACGAAAGGCTGGCAAGGTGTCGGCCGTCTCAATGTCGGAGAACGAGGTTTTTGTACCGGCACGTTGATCGCGCCTGATTTGGTTCTGACAGCGGCGCATTGTCTTTACAATCCAAAGACTGGCAAGCGCGAAACCGACGCCTCTATCGAATTTCTCGCCGGTTGGAGCGGTGGTCGTGCTGCCGCTTACCGGTTCGCGCGTCGTGCGATTGTGCATCCTGACTATGTATATGGCACGCCCAAAAGACCCGGTGACGTGGCCGCAGATTTGGCATTGATCCAGCTGCAAACTCCTATTCGTCACCCCTCGATCAAGCCTTTTTCGACGATTACCCGCACTGTGCGCGAGCGTGATGTCCGCGTGGTGTCTTATGCCAAAGACCGCGCCGATGCGCCGTCGATCCAGCGGGTTTGCCACGTTCTTGCGCGCCAACCCGGTGTTTACGTCACCTCTTGTGATGTCGATTTCGGAGCCTCCGGCGCGCCGGTTTTCTTGGTAGAAGACGGTATTCCAAAGGTGATGGCGGTTGTGTCTGCTATGGCTGAAACCGACGAGCAGAAAGTCTCGCTGACCGCGGGCCTACAGACGCGTCTGAGCGAGTTGCTGGACGAAATAGAGCGCAATGACGGCGTTTTCAGCCGTCTAACGCCGACAATTCGCAAGTTTGACGGTGGAGAATCCGTCGCGGGCGCGCGTTTCGTAAAGCCCTAAACCTACCTCTTGAATTCACAAAACTGACTTCCCAAATTGGGGATGTAGCGGTGCCTGATAGCAGGGCTGCTGCATCTGAAATCGGCCGTTTGTCCATCTGGAAAGTGGCCATCTTAGACATTGCTTTGAAAAAGGATGAAGATGATGAGAACCTATGATTTTGCCCCCCTCTACCGCGCCAGCGTTGGTTTTGACCGCGTCGCCGATCTGATGGACCGGGTGTTGTCGAGCGAAGTGAACCACTCGACCTATCCGCCCTACAACATTGAGAAGACGGACGAGCACACCTACCGCATTTCGGTCGCCGTTGCGGGCTTCAGCGAAGATGATCTCAATGTTGAGCAGCGCGAGAACGCTTTGGTGATCACCGCGCGCAAAGCCGATGAGACGGAAGAAAAGACCTTCCTGCATCGCGGCATCGCCACGCGCGCCTTCGAGAAGCGCTTCCAGCTCGCCGATCATGTGCGCGTCACGGCAGCTACGAGCTTGAACGGTATGCTTCATGTCGATCTGGTGCGCGAAGTGCCCGAAGCCTTGAAGCCACGCCAGATCGAGATCGCCAAAGGCGGCACGAAAGTGATTGAAGGCAAGAAAGCCAAGAAGCAAACCGTCGAGGTCTAAGCTTACCGCTATTAAGATCCCCTGCGGCCCCTGAGTTTTCGGGGGCCGTTTTCATTTGGTCAACTAAGTAGGCCTAAAACCACTGCCCGGGCTCCATCAGCCCCAGTTCCATCAACTGGTTCGAATTCCACTCAAACCTCGTCGAATTGTCCCACCAGAAATGCGGGATCGCATACATCGACCCCGGATTTGACATCAACGCCTTTGCCGTGCGGAACGAACAAATCGTAGCAGAAATATTATTGTGCCACGGGCAGGCAAACGTGTTGTATTCAGCAACATTGAACGTGTGATCCTCAGCGATTTTCAAGCCGGGGATGGCCTTGAACAGACCGACCCGGTCGATCCGGCGTTTGAGCCACGGGATATGTTCCTCAAAGCGCCAACGCAGCCCGCCGAAGAAATCCAACTGTCGCTCTTGCGGTTTGCCATCTTCTGAAAACCGCGCCAGCGCATAATAGCCCGCGCGATCCAGATGGGCATGGTCGCGCGACACGGCGTTGGGATGATCGCCCAGATCATTGGAATAGAGATCGACCACATAGGTCATTACAGTATCGCGCCGTTCCTCGGTATTGAAGGCAATCAGCTCGCGGATATTGCGCGTCTCGCAAAACGGGAAAAACAGAAACTCGGCGTTATAGCAGTAATGCAGCCAGACGCCCGGAAAGCTCTTGATCATCGCGTTAACGACTTCGCTGAGCGCATTTGTCTTATGCATGTCATGGGCCACAAGGTGGGTCACGCCGTCTTGCTCGGGCAGCAAATCAGCGGCGCCAAACGCGATCACTTCGGCAAATCCCGACGCATGGCAATGCGCGATCGTCGCGGACACCTCCGAGGCGTCTTCGATCAAGACCAGCGCAAACGGCCCCTTGGGGGCCAGTTTTCTACCTGCTTGTGAAAGAAATGCGCTGAGCGAGCTGTGCCGCATGCCTGTCTTATCCGTGTTTGGCGGTTTTGTCGTAAGGTCTGCCAAAGCGAGTTGAATTGCAAGCCATGCCCGGCTGCGCTATGTCGCGCTTTGAACCCAGTGCGCCCAGGTATCCCATGTCAGATCTGAAGAAATTATTTATCAAGACCTATGGCTGTCAGATGAACGTCTATGACAGCGAGCGCATGGCGGAATCTATGGCCTCGCAAGGCTATGAGCAGATCGACACGGCCGAGGGCGCCGATATGATTTTGCTCAACACTTGCCATATTCGCGAAAAGGCGGTCGAGAAAGTCTATTCCGATCTGGGCCGTTTGCGCCCCAACAAAGAGGCCAATCCGGACCTGAAAATTGGCGTAGCGGGCTGTGTCGCCCAAGCCGAAGGGGCCGAGATCATGCGCCGCCAACCGATGGTCAATCTGGTCGTCGGTCCGCAAACTTATCACCGCTTGCCCGAGATGATGAAGCAGGTGGATGCGGGCGAGCCAGCGCTCGACACGGATTTTCCCGAAGAAGACAAGTTCGAACATCTGCCAAAGCGCGTTAAACCTGCTGCGCGCCCGACGGCCTTTCTGACCGTCCAAGAGGGGTGCGACAAATTCTGTGCGTTTTGCGTCGTGCCCTACACGCGCGGCGCCGAAGTCTCCCGCCCGCCGGAGCGTTTGATCTCCGAGGCGCGTGATTTGGTGGGTCGTGGCGTGCGCGAGATCACGCTTCTGGGCCAAAACGTCAACGCCTATCACGGCGACGGTGAGGGCGGCACGTGGGGGCTGGCCAAGCTGATCTGGGCCTTGTCGGAGATCGACGGGTTAGAACGCATCCGCTTCACCACATCGCACCCCAACGATATGGATGACGCGCTGATCGAAGCGCATGGCACCTGTGATAAGCTAATGCCATATCTGCATCTGCCGGTCCAATCAGGCTCCGATAAAATTCTCAAGGCGATGAACCGCAAGCATGACGCGCAAAGCTATATCGACCTGATCGCGCGCATTCGCGGCGCACGGCCTGATCTTCTGCTGTCGGGCGATTTCATTGTGGGCTTCCCCGGCGAAACCGACAGCGATTTCGAGGACACGATGAAATTGGTTCGTGAAGTGAATTACGGCCAGGCTTATTCGTTCAAATACTCCGCCCGTCCCGGCACGCCGGCTGCTGAAAAACAAGCTGTGCCGGATGAGGTTGCGTCAGAGCGGCTGCAACGCCTCCAAGCGCTGCTGAGCGAACAGCAATATGCCACGCAAGACGCAATGGTCGGGCGTGAGCTGGATGTTTTGTTTGAAAAAACCGGACGCGATCCGGGCCAGCTGATCGGTAAATCGCAGTATTTGCACGCGGTTCACGCGCTGGCAGAGCCAGAAATGATCGGGACGGTTCAGAAGGTCATGATCACCCGCTCGGTCACAAATTCGCTGTCTGGCAAGCTGGCCTAACTCTGACATTCGGCCCGTTTTCGCCGAATAGACACTAAATATAGTAAAAACTCCTTTAAATCTCGCGAAGATTTGATACACATAGCCACATATGGGGTAGGGCGCGAGACCAGAGCATAACTGGCAGCGCCTTGGATCAAGATCAGACAGGCACGAGGTGAGGGCAGTGAAACTCCGACAATTCAAGGGCATGCGCAGCGCCGTGATGGGTGCCGCCGCAATTTGTGTGGCGATGAGCAGTGCTGCATTGTCTCAACAGACATTTACTTTCACCAAAGACGGCTTCGTCGTGGGCGAGCCGCCCAAAGGGGTGAAGACGACGCGGCGAACCGTGATCGTAGAGCGCTATGTGCCGACCATCTGGGTCGACCCGGACGGCTGCGAGCATTGGGTGATGGATGACGGGTTCGAAGGTTTCATGACCCCGCATGTGACCCGCAATGGCCTGCCGGTTTGCGGACGTACGCGGTCTTGCGCGGTGATGGCATCTGACCAGCTTTTCGCAACCGATCGCGCGACAATCAGTGCGGCCAATAAGAAGCGTCTGGCAGAATTCTTCCGCTCATCCGGCGCGCAGGCCTATATCATCGAAGGCCACACGGACAGCCGCGCAAGCGATGCCTATAACCTGACACTCTCGCGCAAACGCGCACGGGCCGTGGCTGCTGTTGCGCGCTCGGCCGGGGCGAATGTATCGGAGACACGTGGCTACGGCGAACGGGTGCCAAAAGCCTCAAACGCCACGCCAGACGGGCGCGCTGCCAACCGCCGCGTCGAAATTCAGTGCATCAAGTAGGGTCTCGGGGGATCACCGCTATGAAAATCATCAAATCCACCGCCTTTCTTTGCATCGGTTTGGCCTTCTCCGCCTGCTCTCTGGGCGAGGCGAATGGCGGCGACAAAACGCGCGACTTTGGCAGCGGCTTCTTTGGCCGCGGCGAGAAGGATCTTGCGGATCTGCAAGCTGGCATTTGGGTCGATCCCAATGGCTGCGACCATTGGATCATCGATGACGGGATCGAAGGCTATCTGTCTGCCCGTCTGGACGCCAAAACAGGTAAACCCGTCTGCTCCGGCGCGGCCCCTCCGGGCTATGCGACCGGGGAATTCAAGGGTGGAAGAGACGTGAACGACCCGATCTAAATCAGGGTTGAGACGTTTAACTCGGGTCGCGGTCTTCGGATCGCGGCCCTTTTTCGTATCAATTTCGTGAATTTTGCTGCCTTGTGCTTGTGCGCCCGGCTAGGCTTTGGCACCTTTAGGCGTCTAAGTCATAGGAGACACGATTGACATCTCACGCCGCGCCCGCGCCTCAAGCGGACCAACCAGACCACGAATTGTTGCTGGAATTTCCCGACAATCGGCTCTTGATTGATCTTTGCGGCGAGTTCGACAGAAACCTCGCGCATATCGAACAGGTGCTTGGCGTGCAGATCATCCGGCGCGGCAATCAGCTTGCCGTCATGGGCGACGCACGAGAAGAGGCCACTCGCGTGTTAAACGCGCTCTATGTGCGGCTTGAAGCGGGCAAGGGCATAGAGCATGCCGATATTGATGCAGAGATGCGCATGGGCAGATCAGCGGATAACACTGGCGTGCGCGATGGAGATCAGATCGAGATGTTCAAAGGCGGCACGGTCGAGATCAAGACCCGCAAGAAAACTGTCGAGCCGCGCACGCAAGCGCAAAAGGACTATGTAACGGCGCTGTTTCGTGACGAGCTGGCCTTTGGCATCGGCCCTGCGGGCACCGGTAAAACCTATCTGGCCGTCGCCGTCGGTGTGTCGATGTTTCTGACTGGCCAAGTCGACAAGATCATCCTGTCGCGCCCCGCCGTTGAGGCGGGCGAGCGGTTGGGCTTTTTGCCCGGCGACATGAAAGACAAGGTCGATCCTTATATGCAGCCTCTCTACGATGCTTTGGGGGATTTTCTGCCCGGCAAACAAGTGGCCAAACTGATCGAAGACAAGCGCATTGAAATCGCACCTTTGGCGTTTATGCGTGGGCGGACATTGTCGAATGCGTTTGTCGTCCTCGACGAGGCGCAAAACGCGACCACCATGCAGATGAAGATGTTTCTGACCCGACTGGGCGAGGGCTCTCGCATGGTCATCACCGGGGATCGCTCTCAAGTTGATCTGCCGCGCGGTGTGCAATCGGGCCTGCGCGAGGCGGAAAGCCTGATCAAAGGCGTCAAAGGCGTGTCATTTAGCTATTTCACCTCCAAGGACGTCGTGCGCCACCCGCTGGTCGCGCGTATAATCGAGGCCTATGAGGCCGCAGACGCCAAAGCGAAATAGCGTAGATGCCTGAGGTGGATGTTTCCGTGGAAGATCAGCGCTGGGCGGAGCTGGGCCTTGCGGGGCTGGCAGATCGCGCCTGTGCGGCGGTGTTTCAAACGCTTGAAATGAACGAGGATTGGCAAGTCTCGATCTTGGGCTGCGATGACGCGCGGATCGCCGCGCTGAATACCGAATTTCGGGGCAAGCCCACGCCCACAAACGTCCTGTCATGGCCCAGCGCAGAGCGCAGCGCGGACATGCCGGGCCAAGCGCCCAAACCACCGAGCGGGCCGGACCGTGAGCTTGGCGACATCGCTATCGCCTTTGACACTTGCATGACGGAGGCAGAGCAAGGCGGGATCGAGCTGCAAGATCACGTCACGCATTTGATCATCCACGCAACCTTACATTTGTTGGGTTATGACCATGAAAATGACCCAGATGCCGCGCTAATGGAGGGTTTAGAGACCCGCATACTTGCATCTTTGGGCATTGCAGACCCATATAGAACGGACCTCGGTTCAGCTGGGGCTTGAGTAAGACACTAATTTTGGAAAAGGACTAATGGGCGAAGAACCCCAAGGATCGTCTAGCGCGGCGCAAAGCGCGCTCCCCTCGGAAACTGACCCCGAGCAGGGGTTTTTCACGAGACTTCTCCAACCTTTCCGCACGGGCGCTGATCCGCTTGATGCGCCTGATGCGCCGCAGCCGGGCTCGCTTGGTCTGGGTAACCTGCGCCTCAAGCGCGTCGAAGATGTCGCCGTGCCACGCGCCGAGATCGTATCTGTGCCCGATACGGTCAAACTCGATGAGTTGGTCAAAACCTTTCGTGACAGTGGCCTGACGCGACTTCCGACGTTTAAAGACACTCTTGATACGCCGACGGGTATGATCCATCTGAAGGATTTGGCGCTCAAACACGGCTTCAATGGCAAGACGCCGGGCCGGTTCTCGTTGCGCCGCATGGTGCGCCCTGTGCTGTTCGTGCCGCCTTCCATGCCCATCGGCGTGCTGCTGCAAAAGATGCAATCGGAGCGCACTCATATGGCGCTGGTGATTGACGAATATGGTGGCGTTGACGGGTTGGTGACGATTGAGGATCTGATCGAACAGGTCTTGGGCGAGATCACCGATGAGCATGACGTCGAAGGTGCCGATCTGTGGAAGGAAGAGCGTCCGGGCTGCTATTTGGCCCAGGCCCGCACCCCTCTTGAGGATTTTGAGGCCGAGATAGGTCAACGTCTGTCGGACGATGAAATGGATGAAGAGATCGACACGCTGGGCGGGTTGGTCTTTATGCTCTCGGGCCGCGTGCCTGCGCGTGGCGAAGTGGTCAAACACCCCTCAGGCGCGGAGTTCGAAATCCTTGACGCCGATCCACGCCGTATCAAACGCCTGCGCGTTCACGTCCCCGACGCCGCCTGATGGCTGGCCGCGTCGCTGGGTTTTTTCGCAAAGCAAACCGCCCTGCAGCGACACATGCCGCCGCGGCTTTCTTTCTGGGCGCCGCAACCGCTCTCGGGCAAGCACCGTGGAACCTATGGCCGCTGGCTCTGATCGCACTCGCAGTTTGTATCGGGCTATTTGCGCGTGAGAGCCGCGCTCAGACCTGCGCGTGGCTGGGCTGGTGCTTTGGAACCGGCTATTTCGGCTTGGCACTGTTTTGGATCGTCGAGCCGTTCCTTGTCGATATCGCGCGCCATGGCTGGATGGCCCCGTTTGCGCTTCTCTTCTTAGCGGGCGGTCTTGCGCTGCTTTGGGGCTTGGCCTTTGGTCTCGCCGCACGCATGCGTCCCCGCATCCTCGCTCTGATCGTGCTCTTGACCGCGACCGAGATGTTGCGCGGAGTTTTGTTCACCGGCTTTCCTTGGGCCCATCTGGGTCATATCTGGATCGCAAGCCCCGTCTTGCAATGGGCCGCCTTTGGGGGCGCGCCGCTTTTGTGTTTTCTGGCGCTCTCGATCGCCGCTTTACCGAGCTTGATGCGTCCCATTTGGGGCAGTCTTGCTGCTGTCATTTGCGTCGCACTCGCCCTATGGGCTGGCGTTGTCTTGCGCGGCCAAGACAGGTTGCAGGACGAACCACAGAAGGTGGTTCGCCTGATCCAGCCAAACGCTGCGCAGCATCTGAAATGGCAAAGCGATCAGGTTCCGATCTTTTTCCGCCGCATGCTTGAGATGACGCGCCAAGAGGGTGCGCCTGACTTGATCGTCTGGCCCGAAACCTCTGTGGCATACCGTCTTGATCGGGGCGAGGCCGCTATCGAGGCGATGGCGAAAGCGGCGAACGGAGTACCGCTTGTCTTTGGCGTCAATGACCAGAAAGACGGGCTGTATTACAATACGATGGCGGTCATCGGCCCAAGCGGCGATCTGAGCGCGCGGTACTACAAGCGTCATCTGGTGCCTTTCGGCGAATACATCCCCTTTGGCGGCTTGCTCAGCCAGTTCGGGATTTCCGGCTTGGCCGCGCGTGACGGGGCAGGCTACGGCGCTGGGGATAGATCTGGGTATGACGGGCTAAGCATTCAGGGGTTCGGCAAGGTGCTTCCCTTGATCTGCTACGAGCTGATCTTTCCGCGCAATCTTAGAGCGTCCTCTTCCGAGAATGCCGAGCAAAAATCCATGATCCTTCAAATCACCAATGATGCGTGGTTTGGCAATTACTCCGGCCCCTATCAGCATCTCGCGCAAGCCCGCCTGAGGGCCGTCGAATTTGGTCTGCCGGTTCTGCGCAGCGCCAATACTGGCATTTCCGCCGTGATAGATGCCAAAGGCCGAGTGGTTGAGCAAACCGCTCTGAACCAAGCGGCTGTGCTTGATGTGGCCTTGCCGCCAAAGCGCGATCAAGCGACTTTCTATGCCGTGTGGCAAGACTGGCCGGTCGGCATGTTCTTGGGGGTGTCGCTCTTTTTGCTATTGACCGTTCGCAGCGGGAAAGCGGATTGACCCTAATCTCGCAAACCTTTACGCCCCAGATTTAACCGAGCACCACAACGGCTTCCTGACGTGGTGCCTTTTGCATAATGGAGCACCTTCATGGCACGCGAGAACTATACCTTCACCTCTGAATCCGTCTCGGAAGGTCATCCCGACAAGATTTGCGACCGGATCTCTGACGCCATTCTCGATGCCTTTTTGTCAGAAGAAGAAATGGCGCGTGTGGCCGCCGAGACTTTTGCGACCACAGACCGCGTGATCGTCGGTGGTGAGGTCGGGTTGTCGAGCCGTGACAAGCTTGACGATTTCATGGGCGGAATGGAAGATATCGTGCGCGGCTGTGTCAAAGAGATCGGCTATGAGCAGGAAGGCTTTCACTGGAAGAACCTCTCTTTTGAAAACCACTTGCACCCGCAATCGGCCCATATCGCGCAAGGCGTCGACAAAGACGGCGCCGGCGACCAAGGGATCATGTTTGGCTATGCGGTCAATGAGACGCCAGAATTGATGCCAGCGCCCATTCAATATGCCCACGCGATCTTGCGCAATCTGGCTGAGGCCCGCCATGCTGGTGATCTCTCAAAGCTTGGCCCGGATGCGAAGTCGCAAATTTCCGTCACTTACCGCGATGGCAAGCCTGTGGGTGTGTCCTCCGTCGTTTTGTCGACGCAGCATTTGGATGCCTCGATGACGTCCGCTGATGTGCAAGCTTTGGTGCAGCCCTATATCCGCGACACGCTGCCCGATGGCTGGATTTCAAACGAAACCGAATGGCATGTGAACCCGACCGGCAAATTCGTCATCGGCGGCCCTGACGGGGATGCAGGCCTGACGGGGCGTAAGATTATCGTCGACACCTATGGCGGTGCGGCCCCTCATGGCGGCGGTGCGTTCTCGGGAAAAGACCCGACCAAGGTTGACCGCTCTGCCGCCTATGCGGCGCGCTATTTGGCCAAGAATGTCGTCGCATCTGGCATGGCTGCGCGCTGCACGATCCAGCTGTCCTATGCAATCGGCGTGGCCAAGCCTTTGTCGATCTATTGCGATACGCATGGCACTGGCGAGGTGCCGGAGGTCGAGATAGAGAAAGCCGTGGCGACCTGTATGGACCTGACCCCGCGTGGCATCATCGAGCATCTGCAGCTGCGCCGTCCAATCTATCAACGCACCGCAGCCTATGGCCATTTTGGACGCACCCCCACCGACGATGGTGGTTTCAGCTGGGAGAAAACCGATCTGGTCGACGCGCTGAAGAAATCGGTCTAGTCAGGTCTTCAATTGGTCTGAGAGAAGAGGGAAGGCGGGCTTATCTCCCGCCTTTTGCACGACATGAGCGACAAGAAGAATTACGGCCCACGCTCGAAAGCACTTAAGCGTAATTTCTATGGGCGTCTGAAGGGGCATAATCTTAAGCCGCACCACCAAGTCTGGCTGGATGAAGACCTAGACGCGCTGAGCCCCGGACCGATCAGCCATGAGGACAATCCCGAACGTAAGATGCTCGATCTGGTGGCGCGGTTTGGCGAGGGACCACTTTGGTTGGAGGTGGGTTTTGGCGGCGGCGAGCATCTGCATCATCAGGCCGCTCTGAACCCTGACATTCAGATCATTGGCTGCGAGCCCTATCTGAACGGTGTGGCGATGCTTTTGGGCAAACTGCGCAAGGATCCGCGCCCCAATGTGGCGCTTCACGCTGGCGATGTGCGCGACCTGTTTGATGTCTTGCCGGATGGCTCCATCGACAAGGCCTTTGTGCTTTACCCTGATCCATGGCCCAAAGCGCGCCATCACCGCCGCCGTTTCGTAACACCGGAACATCTGATCCCGCTCGCCCGCGTCCTGAAGCCCGGCGCCGAGTTTCGGGTGGCGACAGACATCGAGGACTATGTGCGCCAAGCCCTAGATGAAATCCCTAAAGCGGGGTTCGAGTGGCTGGCGCGTGGGCCCAAAGATTGGCGAGAGCCATGGAGCGATTGGATTTCAACGCGCTATGAACAGAAAGCTCTGCGCGAGGGACGCGTGCCGCATTATCTGACTTTTCGGCGGCTTTGAGCTTTAGGCTTCTGTTTATGAGGGCTCTGCCCCAGATTGTCT